>JAGVUS010000415.1 GCA_019136175.1 Chloroflexota bacterium
TTGTGCCACTGGATTGTCATCTCCGGTGTGTTTTTATTGCATTTGTCAACAATTAAATGTGACGTGCGGATAACGAATGTCAGTTGTGAGATGGGTCATGAGATGGTACACTTAATTTGTTCATCAAAACTCATAAGAAAAAGGGATATCAAATGAATTTGGTAAACAAGAAAAACACAATTTTTATCCTGTTGGTTGTTCTATTTTACGCATTTCCATCACTATATATTGTTTCTGCATCCAGTCAGTTTCCGCCACAACCAGAGTATATTCCAGCAGAGATCTCCGTTGTCGATTCTCAAAATGGTACACATTCAACCATAGTCACTGCACCTCCATACCGCGTGAATTGGGATCTTTCAGTTTATGGGGGCTTGGGGAATTTTAGAATCACTGGCAATTTTGGAGATGGCGGATCCTTCGTGTGGGTGAATTATCCCGAAGGAACGTATTATCCGTATCATGAATATACCGGGGCAACCGGAACATATTATCAAACCTGGTCACAAACCAATCAAGGACGAACCACATACGATTATACGCAGGTGACGAAGCAATAATTTTTTCTGGGAAATTCTTTGATTCACAAGAAATTTATTTCTTCCGACCATGCTCTCAATTGATTGGAGCGTCCATTAATAATATAGACATTCATTGCCAGGATTAATCATGATCCATCGTCTTCAACGTATTCTGAATTGGGTATTGAATAAGTCCGTGCGGGATATGGTCCGCCAGGAGCGATTCTTAATCCAGCTGGTTGGCTTGCTGGTCATCTGCACCGGTCTGGCAACATTTTCCGCCACCGCCCAATCCATGTCGGTGACGACCCAAACGGTTGTCTCGGAGCACTGGCGGGGGGCTTATGACTTGCTGATCAGACCGCCATCGGCAATTTCGCAAATGGAACTGGAAACCGGGCTGGTGGAAGGGAACTATCTGGGTACACCGCGTGGGGGAATTACCCGGGAACAACTCGACTTGATCCGCTCCATTTCCGACGTTGAGGTTGCCGCGCCGGTTTCAACAATTGGATACCTGCTCAATTCCACCGGGGGAATCAATTTATCCATTCCCGATCCGCAACCGGGTACCGTTTACAAGCTGGAATATGTCCTCAAAGACCAACTGGGAAACCTGGTGGCTGCTCAAACCGGTTTTGTCGCTGTGGGGGTGGAGTATCAATCCAACCCTGGAATGTTTGCAACGTACGGTTCCACCGGTTTCCGGCGAATTTCTGCCGCAGGGACAAGACCTTGAACAGACAATCCGCGTTGCGTTTGATCATCAGAAAGCATCCAAAATCCCCATCATCATCAGTTCGCAATCATTTCTCGATCAAACTCTGCAGGTG
This sequence comes from Chloroflexota bacterium, assembly GCA_019136175.1. Taxonomy (GTDB): domain Bacteria; phylum Chloroflexota; class Anaerolineae; order Anaerolineales; family Anaerolineaceae; genus CALMHE01. The sequence goes on from JAGVUS010000415.1 coordinate 1,355, forward strand.
AACATTGAATCGGTTGACCTCTCGACAGAGGAACTGGACTGGCAGCAATTAATAAGACCGGAATCCGAGGCGGCATACCAGGATGCCTGGGGAACAATATTTTCATTTTTTGCAGCCGGGCAGCCGGTCGTTCATCAAGACGTTCACCTGAACCTCAAGGATTGGGTGCAGCCACTCTCCCAGCAAAACCTGACATTTTACCCGGAGCAAGGGATGGAAATATCTGATTCCGGTTATTTGCAGGTGACCAATACCAATGTACTGCTCTACCCGGCTCCCTATGCGTACCAGGAAATTCAATCCCCTGATTCGAACCGGGAGGGTCTGGTCCTGGCGTTGGAATCCAAAGGGACCTGGGGAGAGGCAGTTGCCCCATTCATTCGGGAAGCCCAACCCGAAATGTTCCTGCAACAACCGGTGGATGTGCCTCCCAAGTCGAATGTCTTCCGTCAGATGAGGGTATATTCACCACCGCCTTTCGTCCTGGATGTGAAAGGCAGGTATGACTTTGAAAAATTAATCATCCCGGACGATCCTCTTTCCTACGTTCCCATGGGGATTTATGAGCCCCCATATGCTGCATTGCTTTATGACGAGCAGTACCAACCTTTGGAGTTGGTCCGGTTGACCCCGGATTTGAATCCGGCAGGGTTTATCCCCAGACCGCCTCTGGGCTTAACCAATCTGGAGGGTGCCCATTATTTATTGGAACGCGAGGATTTTATTGATGCCATTCGCGTACGCCTTTCAGGAATTGAAGAGTACACGCCGGAAAACCTGGCAAAGGTGGAAAGAATTGCCTCAGAAATTACCGAACGCACCCAGCTTCACGTGGATATCGTTGCCGGGTCATCTCCGCAGAAAGTGTTGGTGCTGGTGCCCGGGGTGGGGTATGTGGAGGAAAATTGGACGACCCTGGGCGCTGCCAAATCCATTACCGGGGGTGTAAACACTGCCAATATCCTGCTCCTGGGCATTTTTTATGTGGCTGCCATTCTTTTTATCACCCACAGTGTTCAACTTAATATGCAGGCTCAACGTGAGGAGATTGGGTTAATCAAAGCCTTTGGCTGGAAGCCCAAAGAAATGGTCTTGAATTTAATGGGAGAGTTGTTTCTTTTTGGGGGAATTGGGATGGTGCTTTCCTTTGTGGCAGGTTGGGCGTTGACCTGGTCTTTGGGGATCATACCCGACCTGAAAATTCTTGCACTGACCGCAACCCTGGCTCCTCTGCTGTATATTTTGGGGGGAATCGTTCCGATTCGAGCGATGGTCCGCAGGCTGCCGGTTGAAAACCTAAACCCCGAAATTGAGTCTGAGAAATCGGTTCATCATCGAAATCCGGTGGGGGGAATGAACATGATCCGCCTGGCGTTCCGCCAATTATCACGCCGCCGGATCCGGTTTGTCCTGACTCTCATCCTGATCCTGGCTGGTGCGACATTGTCCTCCCTGGTCATCAATATCCTGGTCAATTTACAGGGAATATTGAAGATAACCTTCCTGGGCAATTATGTAGCTCTGGTCATTGAGCAATTTCATATTCTTATGGTTCTTGTTGCCATCTTGATGAGTGGTCTGGTGGTTTTGGAGAACCTGTATCTCAGTGTGTTGGAGCGCAAACGGGAAATTGGTCTGTTGAAAGCATTTGGTTGGAGCAGGTTCCAAATATTCATGGAAATTATTCTGGAAGGCGTGCTGCTGGGGCTCATTGGTGGAGGATTGGGCGCCCTGGCGGGATTGAGCATCATTGGCGTTATCATGCAAACGCTGAACTGGACCGATGGGTTGGTTGCTCTGGTTGTGTGGCTTGGAATGTGTCTTTGGGGTGGATTATGTGCCTTTTATCCGGCATGGCAAGCCAGCCGGTTTAACCCGCAGGAGATCATTTCCTATTCAGGGATGGGCATTCAAAAAGTTAAGCCGCAAATATCTTTCTGGAAAATCCTGGGAGTGGGCATCCTGGGGGCATTGCTGCTTGGGTCCATATTCCTGCTTGGCAGGCAATCCCCTGTTGTCAAGGAAACTGTCGGTGGAGATCGAATTCCCCGGCAAGCGGTTGAGCTTCCGGATTATGGAATTTCAATGGAAAACATGATGGATCACATCCAGAAAATCGCCGGGAATGGCAGCCGGGTGGATCGAAACCAGGCGGAAACCCAGGCGGCTGCCTACCTGGTTTCCACATTCCAAAAATACGGTTTTTCGGTTCATACGGAAGCGGTGGCTACCAATTCGGTCACCATCCACGACGGGGAGGCATCCCTGGTCTTGAAGGCAGAAGGTGGCTTTTATCACGAAACACAATTGGTGCCGGACGGGGTGGTTGCTGGTGAATTTTATTTTCAAACACTGGATGAATCCCTGCCTCCAATGGATATCCTGCGGGACAGGATCCTGTTGATGGAGATGCCCGGGTCGGATCCGGAATTCTTCAAGAATACGGCGATCTCAATTGTGGAACATGGGGTTCAGGACGCGGTTCGGGCGGTTGTCTTCATCAAGCCCAACCCGGTTGAACGAGAGGCGCTCATTGCTCATGCCAGCGGAGGTGCCATCGCTTCCATTCCCGTAGGAGAAACGATTGTCGCCACCCTCCCCGGAACCGGGCAGCCCGACCAGGAAATCTGGATCGCAACTCATTATGACACCAATTCCAACAGCCCGGGCGCAAATGATGGCGCTTCTGGTGCAGCGGTGGCGTTGGAACTGGCACGGCTTTTGGCGGATCAACCGCCTGCAATGACTGTGCGAATCATCCTATTTACACAGACTGCTGCCGGTTACGAAGGGGTAATCACCTATGTCAATTCCCATGCAGGGGACGTTGACCGGATGGCTGGTGTGATCTATCTCGATGACCTGGGTGCCTGGTCAACCCTGGCGGTATCCAACTCGCTCACATTGGGGGATGACTCGGGAGAGATCAGTCCCGAACTGCGGAGGCAATTGCAGGAGGAGGGTCGCTTTCACCTCAGGAATCACTGGTTCATCCGGATCAATCTTGATCAGCCGGATTTGCAAGACTGGTTGAATACAATGCAAACCAGGAAAATGGGCATTGCCGAAACCCCCAACCAAATCATGATCACGCTGGTGGATACCGCAGCACGGTTGGGGATTCCTGTGCAAATTCGTGCCCATCCCTGCATGAATCAAAGCCCGCTTCTTGCGGGAGGTTTTCCAACCGTTGCCATCTGCGGGCAGGGCAATGACCTGGTGGGGACACCCTTTGATGATTCTGCAAATATTGACAGGAATTTTTTATACAAGGCTGCCACACTTGCCTATGCCAGCCTTCAAGCATTTCTGGGAGAAATCAAATGAACATTTTGGTGCAAACCAAAAACCTGACAAAAATTTATGCATCTGAAAAGCCGGTTGCGGCTGTACAACAGGTCAATTTGAGCATTTACACCGGTGAGTTCATTGCCTTGCTGGGACCCTCGGGAAGTGGAAAGACCACCCTGCTCAATTTAATAGGCGCACTGGATGTTCCCACCGAGGGGGAAATCCTGTATAAAGGGAATTCATTAAGTAAATTTTCTGAAAACGAACTGGCAACTTTTCGCAGGAATGAAATTGGGTTTATTTTTCAATTGTTTCACCTCTTTCCTGCTCTGACTGCCCTGGAAAATGTGATCATGCCGCTGCTGCCAGTTAAGGGGCGGTTGGAGTTTGATGTGGAAGAACGAGCCAGGGATCTTCTGGCAACCGTTGGCTTGAAGGATCGTTTTAATCATTTTCCAGCCCAACTTTCTGGTGGGGAATGCCAGCGCGTGGCAATTGCTCGGGCATTAATTAATACCCCAACGCTCCTGCTGGCGGATGAACCGACCGGGAACCTGGATACTCAGAACGGGGCGGAAATTCTGGCTTTATTTGATTTTTTAAATCAGCAGTTGAAACAGACCATCTTAATGATTACACACGATGCAAAGATTGCCAGGAAAGCACAACGTCACCTGTATATTGAGGATGGACGGATTTTGTAGTGTGGAAGGGTTGCTGCAAGGATGGTTGTCAGCGCAGAATGGCGGGTAAATGGATTTTGACAACCGGCGGAAGCTCAAGCGGTGAACCACTGCGCAGGTAGTTTCCGCGCCCGCTGCCCCATAAAATGCGGGCATTGCCGGTATTGGGCAGTTCATATGCCAGCACCCCCGAATGGGCGGAGTTGATCACCACTTCCAGGTTGGCATCGCTGTCAATGTTTGCCAGGGTGGGAGCCGCCATTGCCCCATTCCAGGTTGGGGAGCCAAATGCAGGCGGCAGGCTGATGGAGTGCAGCAGGGTGCCATCCGACCCCAGCATGACCAGGCTGCCGGTCTGGTAGGTGTCCTTTTCCACCCAGGTGGTAAAGAGAATTTCCGCCTGCCCGTCGTTGTCAAGATCGGCGATGGCTGGCTCGGAGGCAAAAGCAAAATAATCATCCCCGGGGGAGTGGATCGGGTAGGGAAAACTGCCATGCTCGGTTTGATCCAGCCAGTAGGCGTGCAGCCGACCATCATAAGACGGGAAGAGGATTTCCTTCCTGCCGTCCCCATCCAGGTCGGCAATTGCCGGGTTGGGGTGGCTGTTTTCAATCACCTCCCAATCCTCGCTGAGCGGAGCCGAACTGCCATCCGGTTCCGGCAGGATTGTCCAGTCATACCCGGCATTTGCCCAGCGGGTGCGGTCCGGTTTCAAGATGTACGGCATTTCATAGAGGGATGTATAAGGGCTGGTGCCACAGTTGTAGATATTCCCCACAACAATCACTTCCAGCGTGCCATTCCCGTCCAGGTCGGAAATCACCGGAGCGGAATGGGCAAAATTGGGGCGGTGTTCTTCGCCACAGTGGGCATAACCGCGCAAATCCACCAGGTGATCCACATGCACCCCCACCCGGCTCCAGAATTTGTTGCTGCCATCCGGGTTTGTGCCGTATATGTTGCTGGCGCGCACCTGGCTGCCATCGGCATGGAAGGCTGCCAGGTAATGGGTGTCATTGGGACCGATGATCTCGGCAAAACCATCGCCGGTCAGGTCAGCGGCAGCCAGGTTTTGATTGAAACAACCGGAGGTGTAGCCATTGGTGTCGGAATCGGGATCATGCTGCGGCCAATCCCCGCTGCGCAGGCTGCCGGTATGCTCGTACACCCACCACTGGTTATCATCAATGGTGGAAGCAGCCAGGATTTCCAGGTCGCCATTCCCATCCAGGTCGTACACCCCGAGCGAGCGCAACTCATGCGATGGCGTGGGCTGGACAGACCAGACCAGGGTTCCAAGGTGGGTATAGACGCTGATATACCCGCTTTGTGCCACCACAATTTCCAGGTCGCCGTCTGCTTCCAGGTCCGCCAGGACAACATCCGCCCAGATGCGCCCGCCGGGCGGGTCAATGGCGGGCTGCTTGAGTGCCCCCGTGCTGCCGTTCAGAATGAACAAGGAATATGCCCCGGCAATCACTTCCGCCTGCCCGTCTCCGTCCAGGTCGGCAACTGCCGGGGAGGAATACCAGCCCGTTTCACACCAGGAACTGTAGCATCCGCCATGCTGCCACTGCAGCACCGGCGCGGAAATCTCAGTCTCCGGGCGGGGTGCGGGGGACGCGGCGGACAGCAGGAATGCAATCACAATCCAGCTTGCCAGCAATTGCTTCATGGGCGGGTTCCTTTCCTGCCACACTGTAGCCGATTTTGGTTCGAAATGCAATGACGGTTTTGTTAAGCCGGTGGCTGGCGGGGGATGCCGGTTCCGGGTGGAAATGACCACCGCGTGCGGATGAGCTGCTCCACCAGGTCTGCCAGGGCGGCGACAGTCCGGCGGATGTGTTCCGGCTCACCGTCAAACGGGTTGCGCTCGGCTGCCAGGGGGCGGCGGCGTACCACCCGCAGGTAGGCATTCACCTCCAGCTGGGCGGCTTTGACGTGCAGCGTCTCCGCACAAAAACGGGTGATGGTTTCCTGCCCATCTGCGCCTGTGCCGGGGAAGGTCTCATCCACGTCCAGCCGGGAGAGCCAGGTTGCTTCCTCGCCAAAGCCATGCCCATGCAGCACCTGCAGAATGACCCCCGGCGGGCAGGACCTGCCGTGCAGGGTGCCGATGGCAATCCCAAAGTCCCGGTAGGCAGCGGCTCCGTGCAGGTCCAGCACAAACCGGATGCGATGGCGGTGCACGAGTTCCGCCAGGCGGAACTTGTAGGGGGCATTGGCTGCCCAGTTGGGATCGGTGGAGGAGAGGGCAACCGCTGCCAGGGCATGGGCGCCGGTCAGCTCTGCCAGCAGGAACGCCATCCCGGCAGTGTAATCCTCCTCGTCCTTGATTCTCCCGGCGCGGGTATGCGCCGCTCCATGCGGTGCAGAGATCAGCAGCGGGCGCCTGCCGGCGCGGTGATAAAATTCCGGCTCGCCGGGCGGGGGCGGGGTGCGGTAATTAATCTCCGTTTCCAGCTCCACCAGGCGATCCAGCCAATCCGTCATGGCAGGGTTACCCGGCTTGCAGCAATGCCCCGGTCCTTGGCGGGAGTGCCAGCCCGGCAAAATTGCCGTTTTCCACGCGTGCGGTGCCTTTTCCCAGCAGGTCCTGCAGCACGGTGCCGTCCGCCAGCGGACCGGCGGGGAAGGTGATGTGGAATGGGGCATCGGAATTATTGATGACAATCACAAAGCAGGCTCCATCCAGCCGCCGCAGGTAGGCAACCGCATCTTCCGAGGATCCCAGGGGGATGAATTCGCCCGTGCGCAGGGCGGGGTGAGCCAGCCGCAGGCGGATGAGCAGCTGGAAATAACTGCGCAGCTTGTGATCCCAGCGGGATTCGTCCCATGGGAAGGACCGGCGGCAGTCCGGATCCTGCCCGCCTTCCACACCCACCTCGTCGCCATAGTAGATGCTGGGTGCGCCGGGATAAGTGAACTGGACAAGGGTTGCCAGCTTCAGCAGCCGCGGGTCGCCGCCGGTGATGGAGAGGAAGCGGGCGGTATCGTGGCTGTCCAGCAGGTTGAGCTGTGCCAGCACGGCGGGCATGGGGTAGAGGTGCAGCAGTTTTTCCAGGTTGGCAAGGAAGCCCGTGCCGGAGGTGGAGAAATATTGTGGTCCGTGCCCCTCCCAATGCCCCACCAGCTCGCGGTGGATATTCCTGCCCCCAAAGAAGGACCAGTTGGCATAAGTGAACAGGTAATTCATCACCCCGTCAAACTGGTCACCCTGCAGCCAGGGTGTGGCATCCCAGGGGATTTCGCCGGTGATGTAGGCTTGCGGGTTGGCGGTCTTGACCACCTCGCGGAAGCCCTGCCAGAACCCTTCCTCCTGGACTTCAAAAGGCACGTCCAGCCTCCAGCCGTCAATTCCCTGGTCCAGCCAATAGCGGGCGACCTCATAAATATACTTTTTGACCTGCGGATTGGCATGGTTGAAGGTGGGCAGGGCGGGCAGGTTCCACCAGCATTCGTAGTTGGGTTTGCCCTCGTAGGCATGCAGGGGATACCCATGCACCCGGAACCAGTCCACGTAGGGCGAGGAGGCGCCGCATTCCAGGATGTGGTTGAACTGGAAGAAGCCCCGGCTGGCGTGGTTGAAGACCCCATCCAGCACAATGCGGATGCCGCGGCGGTGCGCCTCGTCCAGCAGGCGGCGCAGGGCGGCATCCCCGCCGAGGATGGGATCGACCTTCAGGTAGTCGTGGGTATGGTAGCGGTGGTTGGAGGCGGACTGGAAGACCGGCGTAAAGTAAATGGCATTGATGCCCAGGTCCTGCAGGTAATCCAGCTTTTCCAGCACGCCGATCAGGTCGCCGCCCTTGAATCCGTGGCTGGTGGGCGGGGTGTCCCAGGCTTCCAGGTTGGCTGGCTTGGGGATTTGCGGATACCGGGCGGATGCAAACCGGTCCGGGAAGATCTGGTAAAAAACAGCATGATGAACCCATTCGGGGGTGGTAAAGGTGGACATTGCGCCTCCAGTGGTGGTTGATGTCAAGTGATCGTCCCTTTATTTTAACGGGAAAGCGGGTGCCCGTGTATGAAATCGCCATGAAAAAGAAAGCGGGGTTTTAACGCGCCGAAGCCCTGAAGGAGATCAGGACTTCGGCAAAACCCAACCCGTTACCCAAAACCGATAATGGAAAGGAGGCGGAAAATTTGTTATGCGACGGGTGCGGCGATGTAGGCTGCGCCTTCGCGCAGGGCTTGATAATTGAGGGGCAGGAAGCGGTGGTGGCGGGCGGGCAGGTGTTCCTGCAGCGCCTTTTCCATCATTTCCTGGGTCAGAATAGGCAGGTTCGCCAGAAGGGCACCCACCAGAACCATGTTGGTCATCCGCTTGTCGCCAATTTTTTCGGCAAGTTCGTTGGCGGGAACCATCGCCACACGGATGTCCGTGCGGGTGGGGGCGCGGTTGACCATCGAGGAATTGACAATCAGCAGACCGCCGGGCTTGACCAGGGGTTCGTACTTGTCCAGCGACGGCAGGTTCATGGCAACAACAGCCGATGGATTGCGCACCAGCGGGGAGCCAATTTCTTCATTGGAGATGATGACAGTGCAGTTGGCGGTACCGCCGCGCATTTCCGGACCGTATGAGGGAATCCAGGTGACTTCCAGCCCGTTATCCATGGCGGCATACGAGCAGAGCTGACCCGCAAAGAGCGCACCCTGACCGCCGAATCCAGAAAAGATGATTTCGTTTTGCATTGGTTTCCTCCGGACCTAAATTTTCATCTCGGCGACCGCCGGATGAACCTTGTAATCACCGACAGGATAGTACGGGATCATGTGGTCTTCCAGCCATGTCATGGAATCGACCGGAGTCAGGTTCCAGTTGGTGGGGCAGATGGAAAGGAGTTCCACCATCGAAAAGCCCAGCCCGCGCACCTGTGTTTCAAAGGCAGTGCGGATGGCTTTCTTCGCCTGCCGGATATTCTTCGGGTCGTGCAGGCTGCGGCGGACGATATAGCTGGCACCGTCAAGCTTGGCAAGCATTTCCGAAACGCGGATCGGGAAGCCCTGCTGTTCCACATCACGACCCAGGGGGGAGGAAGTGGTCTTCTGTCCGGGCAGGGTGGTGGGCGCCATCTGACCACCGGTCATGCCGTAGTTGCTGTTGTTGATGAAAATGACAGAGATGTTTTCGCCGCGGGTGGCAGCGTGGACAATTTCCGCCATGCCGATGGAGGCAAGATCGCCGTCACCCTGGTAGGTGAGAACAAACCGGTCGGGCAGGCAGCGCTTGATGCCGGTTGCCATGGCGGGAGCGCGTCCGTGGGCGGCAACTACAAAATCAAAGTCCATGTAGTTGTACATGAAGACCGAGCATCCCACGGGGGCAACGCCAATGGCTTTATCCCGCAGGTTCATTTCGTCAATCACTTCCGCCACCAGGCGGTGCGCCACGCCGTGGGTACAGCCCGGGCAGTAGTGGGTATTGACATCCGAGAGAGCCTCGGGGCGCTGGTAAACAACTTGTTCAGTAATTGGTTGAGAGGTCATTTTTCCTCCTCGTCTTTTGAAGACGACACTAGTTGACAATCGCAGCCATGCGATCCAGCCAGGCACTGCGCGGATCGACATCGACGGAAAGCGGTCCCTTGGCAATGCGGTGGATTTCGCTCAGGATTTCATCCGGGAAGGGAACCACGCCGCCCAACCGGGCAAAGAATTCCACCGGGCAATTGCCCTTGACAATCCGGAGGACATCATCCAGCATTTGTCCGCCATTCATTTCGGTCACCAGGATGCCCTGCACCCGCTTGCTCAGTTCCGCCACCTGTTGAACGGGGAAGGGAGCCACGGTGATGGGGCGCAGTAAACCGACCTTGATGCCCTCGGCGCGTGCCTGGCGCACGGCAGTCAGCGCCACACGCCCGGCAGAGCCAAAGCCAATGATGGCAAAATCGGCATCGTCCAGGTAATATTCCTTGAAGCGGACTTCGTTCGCCTCAATCTGGCGCCAGCGGTTGAGAATGCGGATGTTGGTTTTTTCCTCGTCCGATACTTTCAGGTAGATGGAGGACAGCATGCGGTGCTCACGCTGCCCCATGGTTGCCGTAATTGCCCACGGCTCGGTGGATACGCCGCGCAGGGGCTGCATTTCGGGCAGTTCGCACGGCTCCATCATCTGACCAATGCTGCCGTCGCTGAGGATGACCGTATTGATGCGGTACTTCTCGGCGAGGTCAAACGCCAGCACCGTCAGGTCAACCGATTCCTGGACGCTGCCCGGAGTCAGGACGATCTGGCGGTAATCGCCATGTCCGCCGCCGTGGACGGACTGGTTGTAATCCGCCTGGGAGGGGGAGATGTTGCCAAGTCCCGGACCGCCGCGCATGACATTGATCATTACCACCGGGATTTCGGTTGCAGCCATATAGGAAACGCCTTCCATCATCAGGCTGAAGCCTGGGCTGGAAGAGGAGGTCATCACACGGCTGCCCGTGCAGGCAGCTCCGTACACCATATTGATGGCTGCCACTTCGCTTTCCGCCTGGACGAATGCTCGTCCCAGTTCCGGCATGCGGCGGGAAAGGTATTCCAGCAGTTCGGTCTGCGGAGTGATGGGATAGCCAAAATAGGCGTGCAGTCCGGCGCGCACGGCTGCCTCTGCGACTGCTTCATTGCCTTTCATCAATTGACGAGCCATTTTTCTCTCCTATTGATTTTCTTTGGCAGGTGCAACTTGCCGGTAAACGGTGATGGCGGCTTCCGGGCAGATAATGGCACAAATGCCGCAGCCGGTGCAGCCGTCCAGCGACAATTCCGCTGGATGATATCCCTTGGCGTTGATGCGATCTTCCGCGAGGATAATGACGTGCTGCGGGCAGGCGTCCACGCACAGCCCACAACCTTTACAGATGATTTCCTTTACTTCAATTCGTCCCTTGGGGGGCATGTCATCCTCCTGTTCGTGTTGGATCCGCCGAAATTGGATAATTTCGGTGGGATATGAATTCCATTAAGATTATGCTCTTATTTTTAATATGTAGATAGTGTCATGCGTCATTGTACTGGAAAACAAAAATACCAAATGTACCCTGCAATCCATCCCATCCGGATCGATCCCACCCGTAACAAATGGACGGCGGGTGTCGATCAGATGCGCATTTCGGCGACCGCCGGATGAACCTTGTAATCCCCCAGCGGGTAGTAGGGGACCATGTGGTCTTCCAGCCATTTCATGGAATCGACGGGGGTCAGGTTCCAGTTGGTGGGGCATACAGACAACAGTTCCACCATCGAGAAGCCCAGCCCGCGCAGCTGCGTCTCAAAGGCAATGCGGATGGCTTTCTTTGCCTGCCGAATGTTTTTCGGGTCGTGCAGGCTGCGCCGCACAACATAGCTGGCACCGTCGAGCTTGGCAAGCATTTCCGAAACCCGGATCGGGAAGCCCTGCTGCTCCACGTCCCGCCCGGTCTGCGAGGAGGTGGTCTTCTGCCCTGGCAGGGTGGTGGGTGCCATCTGACCGCCGGTCATGCCGTAGTTGGCGTTGTTCATAAAAATGACGGAGATGTTTTCGCCGCGGGTGGCAGCGTGGACAATTTCCGCCATGCCGATCGAGGCAAGATCGCCATCGCCCTGGTAGGTAAAGACAAACCGGTCGGGCAGGCAGCGCTTGATGCCGGTTGCCATGGCGGGAGCGCGCCCGTGGGCGGCGACCACAAAATCAACATCAAAATAGTTGTAAATGAAGCCGGAGCAGCCCACCGAAGCCACGCCGATGGTCTTCGATTGCAGGTTCATCTCGTCAATCACTTCCGCCACCAGGCGGTGCGCCACGCCGTGGGTGCAGCCCGGGCAGTAGTGGGTGCTGACGTCCAGTAACGCCACTGGATGCTCGTATACCACCTGTTCCTGGATGGGTAAATCCATCGTCTTTCTCCTTCCCACATCCTTAATTCGGATAAAACTGATAGAAATAAGTATCTAATGATATTATGCGCCCAATTGTGGCGGGTGGATAGTGTCATGCATCATTCCAAATGAAAACAATCCTCCCATATCCCCCTTTTGGATGTGCCGGTGAACGGCTTTATTGTCGCAGCAGCGTGATGGTTCCCCAGCCCAGTTCTGCGGGCGGTTCCACCACCAGCGTATCTTCCGTGACCGTAAAGCGAAATTCGTAGGTTGGCAAGCCAATCATAATGGAAATGGCAACCCGGTCTTCGGCAACAAAGGAATAGGATGCCTGCAGCCCTTCGCCGGTGGAACGATCCACCAGGCTCACCCGCCGACCAGGGTGGAAGGTGATCTGCACATCGTACCCGGAGGGGCGCGGGCTGTCCGCCGCCAGCACCCACGTCCCTTCCAGCAGGGCTGCGTAGGGTGAATCCACCGTTTGCAGGGGCGGCACAACCGATGCAAATACCAGCAGGATACAGTTGATGGCGATGAAGATTCCGCCAATCACCAGCAGGACAATCGTCCCCCGGCGGGTGTTGGGATTCTGCAGGCGGGCAAGCAAGCCCCTGGGCTTGGGGGAGGGTTGGGGAGCAGTCACAGTGGCTTGATTAAACCACAAAACGCCGCCCATGTGTTCCCGGGTTTGGAGCTCAACTGTCAGGGAATGGATCCACAGCCCGCGCCAGGTCCATCTCGTGACCGGGTAGAAAATTCCCGGCAAAGTAACAGTATCCCTGTTCCCGGTCTCCCGGCAAAGTAACAGTATCCCTGTTCCCGGTCCTGCCCGCCCGCGTCCGTCAGCAGGATTTGCTGGCAGAACGCCGCCAGGTCCCAGATCACCCGCTCGTAGCGGTAATACGCCAGTGCCAGCGGATCCAATCCAGCCCTGCCATATTCCTCGAAAAACCAGTTCGCGGCAGCCGGGTTGCTCCAGGCGGGGCATCCCCCAATCAATGCCACGTCGCGCTCTGCAGGCGCAAGGATCGGCTGATCCCAATCCACGATGTGGATGGCTCCCTCCGGGCTGAGGTGCAGGTTGCCCGGATGGATGTCGGAATGGCACAGCACAAATTTCCGGGAGCGGGTCTGCAGCAACCTGCCCAGCTGTTCCGCCCGGCGGACTGCCTGGTGAATGGTTTGACGGTTCGCCTGCATGCATGCCGCCAGCTTTGCCGCAACAGGTTCGGCAAACG
>JAGVUS010000436.1 GCA_019136175.1 Chloroflexota bacterium
GCCCGATGATCTGCGCGGCAAGTGGGTGGTCACCAATACCACCACTGCCGAAAATCACGAACTGCTGCGCGCCCGGGGCGTGCGTATGTTCATCACCACCACGCCGGTGCTGGATGGCAGGTCATTTGGGACAAACATGATGGAAGCCCTGCTGACGACCTACGCCGGAAAGGGGCGCCCGCTGAACGACGAGGAAATCAACGCTTATATTGACGAACTGGAATTCCTGCGCCCAACGGTGACGCAGTTAAATTAATCCCCCAACCCGCAAAAAGGCACCAGGATCCCATCGATCCCTGGTGCTTTTTGTTTTCGGGGTTCTCACCCAATGGCAGCCCGCAGACGGCGCGCCAGTACGCCAAACTCCGGCGTATAGCGGATTTCCTCGGCGCGCGGGCGGGGCAGGTCCACTGCCAGGTCCAGGCAAATCCGCCCGGGGCGGGGCGTCATCACCAGCACCCGGTCGGAAAGCAGGATTGCCTCCGAGACGGTCTTGCGGCGGGTTTGCCAGAGTGAAAGCAGTTCCGCTCCCATCCGCTCGCGCGTCAAGGCATCGAGTGCGCCAAAAGGCTCATCCAGCAGCAGCAAATCCGGGTCCTGGATGAACGCCCGCGCCAGTGCCACCCGTTGCGCCATGCCACCGGACAGGTCACGCGGCCAGGCATCCTCAAAACCGCTCAAGCCCACCAGTTCCACCCACTCGCGCGCCTTTCGCCCGGCGTCCTCCGGGGGGGTATTTTCCAACTCCAGCGGCAGGGTGATGTTCTCCAACACCGTCCGCCAGGGCATCAGATTTGCCTGTTGGAACACCAGTCCAATACGCGGCAGCTGGTCGTTTTCAAAGTGAAACCGCACCTGCCCGCGGGTGAGTTTCAGCAAACCCGCCAGCACCCGCAGCAGGGTGGTTTTACCGCTGCCGGAAGGTCCCAGCACTGCCACAAATTCCTGCGGCGCCAGAGCCAGGTTCACCCCCTCCAGGGCGGTCAGCCGGGTTGGGCGGGTGAAGGTCATATCCAGGTCAATGATTTCCACAACAGGGGGGAAATCAACTGGACGAGGAACAGGGGAACAGGGAGTGCCTTCCATAATCAAGCCACATCAGGGAATGAACTGGTTGGTAAACGCCCAGTCCAGGTCGACTTCAGATTTCAGCAGCCCCATTTGCAGCAGGACTGACTGCATATTCCGCCAGCCCTGTGGATCGGAGTAACCCAGCCTCTCCCCCTGCCACATTTCAATCGAATCCGCCAGCACCTTGCGCTGAACCACCTGGTCTGCCTGGGCAAGGTTATCCACATATTTTTTGCAGATTTCATAGGCACCATCGGGGTCGGCAATAACATCTTCGATGCCGCGCAGGGTGGCACGCACCATGCTTTCCACCAGCTGTGGATTTTCCTGGAGGACCTTTTCGCTGGTGATCAGCCCATTGGAAACCAGGTCCATGTAATCAGACGTTTTCAGGATGGTGATGTCATAACCGCGGGCTTCCAGCTGGTTCGGTTCATTGGCAGTGTAGATGACCGCCGCCTCCACCTGGTCGGTGGCAAGCGCTTCCACCTGGGTGAACCCGATGGACTGCAGCCGGACATCATTCTCGGTCAGCCCGGCGGAGGAAAGCAGCGCTACAAAGCCAATGTAGCTTGCGCCGTACAAGCCGGGGATGCCAATAATTTTTCCCTTTAGATCTTCAGGAGCCTGGATGTTGTATTTGGCACTGGCAGCCACTCCCACCGGGTATTTTTGATACCATGCCATCACGTAGGTGACAGGCAGCCCGCTACCACGCCCCAGCAGAACCTGCTCGCCGGACACCACCGCAAACTGAAGCTCACCGGCGCCAACCAGGGCGACATTGTCATTTTCCATGCTGTAATCCAACTCCACCGCCAGCCCTTCATCAGCATAATATCCCTTCTCCAGGGCTACGTAGAGGGGGGCAAACTGGACATTGGGAATATATCCCAATGGCAGGTGCACCGGTGCCAGGCTGGGGGTGGGTTGCGGCGTACAGGCGGCAAGCAGCAGGGTAATGATCAGAAGGGGAAAGACCAGGCGTTTCATCCAAACAACTCCAAACATTTAGAATGCATTTTCACCCTGCCAGCGCAGCAGGCGGCGCTCCAGCAGGACCACAACTCCATACAGGCAAACTGCCAGGGTGATCAGCGTAAAGACGGCAACGAAGACCAGGGCGGTGTCGAACTGACCGCGCCCGACGTTAATCAAGAAACCCAGCCCGCGGTCTGCACTGACAAACTCGCCGACAATCGCGCCAATGACGGAGAGCGTGGCTCCCACCCGCAGCCCGCCCAAAAATACCGGCAGGGCAGCCGGGATTTCCAGGTGGCGCAGCATCTGCCCGCGGCTGGCGCGCAGGGAGCGCATCAGGTCGCGCAGGTTTTCGGGCACTGCGCGCAATCCCACCACCGTGTTCACCAGGATGGGGAAGAAAACCGTCAGAGCGCAGATGAGCACCTTGGGGAACAAGCCGGGCTTGAACCAGATGATGATGAGAGGGGCAATCGCAACAATCGGGATTGCCTGGGAGGCTACCAGGTATGGCGCCACGATCTGTTCCAGCAGACGGGAACGCGCCAGCCAGTATCCCAGGACGGTGGCAAGTGTGCTGCCAGCCAGCAGACCAAGCAAAACTTCAAACAGGGTGGTGGACGTATGACGCAGTAATGTGCCATCCTGCAGGGTTTGCAGAAAACGCCCCCAGACATCTGCCGGGGGGGGAAGAATGAAAGCGGGCAGGTTGCTCCAGCGTGCCGCCGCCACCCAGATCAGGATGGCTGTCAGCAGCGAAACAAGCACACCCAGGTTACGCCAGCGGTGCGCCAGCCCAACCCAGGTGCTGCGGCTCTCCTCCGAAGATTGATATTCATCCATCCC
>JAGVUS010000369.1 GCA_019136175.1 Chloroflexota bacterium
TATCGCCGGGTTGGTCTATCAAGGCAGACAGGAAGCCATGTTCCCGGAAAAGGAGATCTATGCCCAGGGCGACCAGCCCGGTACACTGGCAGAAACACTGGAAGGTGCGGATGTCTTTATCGGGGTATCGATTGCAAACATCCTGACAGCTGAAATGATCCAGCGGATGTGCCGGCAGCCCATCATCTTTGCGATGGCAAATCCCGATCCAGAAATTCCTTACGAAGTTGCCCAGAAGGCTCGCCCGGATGCAATTGTTGCCACCGGGCGCTCCGATTACCCTAACCAGATCAACAATGTCCTCGGTTTTCCCTACATTTTTCGAGGTGCACTGGATGTTCATGCCCGTGCCATCAATGACGATATGAAAATTGCTGCATCCAATGCACTGGCAGCGCTGGCAAAAGAACCTGTTCCGCAGGCAGTCTTAAAAGCTTACGGAGTCGATCACCTGGAATTTGGCATGGATTACATTGTCCCCAAACCGCTTGATGAGAGAGTCTGCCTGTGGGAATCCCCCGCTGTTGCCAGGGCAGCCATGGAAACCGGGGTGGCACGCCGGATTATTGACCTGGATGAGTACCCCCGCCTGCTTTCCCAGCGGCTCCTGAAATCATGCTAAAATAAACCCATGGCAACTCCACCATCCCGTCCCAAGCCGCCCGTTAATCCAGTTCACCGCAGTCAGGTCACCTGGCAGATTGTGGTTCCAATGGCGTTGTTTGGCGCCCTCATCCTTGGGGCAGGGATATGGCTGGCAGTTACCGCCAGTGGTCACGTTTCACAAACATCCGCCCTGGCAAGTACATCCCTGATTTTCATCCTTGCTCCAATCATCCTGGTTGGTGGAATAACTTTCCTTGTGGTTGTTGCAGGGATTTACCTGCTGGCAAAAGCATTGAATATTATTCCCTTCTACACCCGGATTGCCCAGTTGTTCATCCAGCGGTTGGGAATCAATATTCATCTTCTTGCAGACCGCCTGGCAGCACCGGTGATGGTTGGCAGATCACGGATTGCTGGATGGAAAAAATTCTGGCAGCAGATTCGAAGCCTGGTCAAATTTAAGAAGGAATATTAGCCAATATGGAAAAATCATCCTGGAAAACCAAAACCCTGCTTCTTGGTGCCCTCATTGGTGCTGTTACCGGTCTGGTGGGTGCCTTTCTATTGGTACAGCGTGCAGAACAAAGCAAATCCTTGCCAAAAATTACTGCCGGTGAAGGTGTAAAAGTTGGTTTGGGAGTGCTTGGCATCCTGCGGATGCTGGCGGAGATGGTGGAGAAGCGTTAATCCTCCACAGACAAAGGACGGAAGTTATCTTCCCATGTGGTTTGGGGGTGATTCGATGAGCGATGAATCCATACCTCATCTGCGATTTCTGATTGCTGGTAAGTTGCACCGGGATTTCATTCTGCGGTGGGTGCTGCCATCTGGGAGCAGAGCATCGGGTTGCTGGGGCGTATTCGGGAAGATATTCCCCCGGATTGGATAACAAAAATATCACAGAAAGGGATGGATGTCCGGGGGGTTCATCCAACCCCCGCTCAAGGAGATTCCCGCCATTTCACCGGTTTTATCGATATGGATACGCGTACGCACCGCGAACCATTTGCACAATACAGCCGCGCAAACCTTCCGTTTCCAAAAGAACTCCTAGGATACATTCACAATGACCCTGTCATCGACAGCCGGACGCAATCCACCCCATTCACATTGCGTTTATCCGACATCCCCACCGGATACCTTGATTGCACAGCAGCTCATCTTGCCCCCCTGGATTTCCTTTCCCACTCCCTCGTTCCTCCCGCATTCCGCCAAGGCAGCATTAATACTATCACCATGGATCCTTCATCCAGTTACATGAATCCTGCCTTTTGGGATGATATTCCCGGCTTGTTAAAAGGGATTACAGCTTTCTTATGCTCGGAGGAAAAGCTCCGCAGCCTGTTCCAGGGACGGTCCAGCGATCCGTGGGAAATGGCAGAAGCACTGGCAGGATATGGCTGTGAAATGATTGTAATCAAGCGCGGCAGCCGCGGGCAGTATCTTTATGACCACCGCGGCCGTGCCCGCTGGGTTATTCCTGCCTATCCTGCAAAGGCAGTCAATCCAGTTGGAGTCGGTGATGCCTTTTGTGGAGGTTTTCTGGCTGCCTATCGCACAAAATACAATCCATTTGAAGCTGCCCTTGCCGGAAACATCTCCGCGTCCCTGGTGATTGAGGGGACTTCTCCCTTCTATGCCCTGGACGCCCTGCCGGCGCTGGCTTCTGCCCGATTGGAATTTTTACGCAATACAGTCCGAAAAGCCTGAGGGATTATTTCACCGGCTCCAGCCAGTAATTGGATCCCTGCCCTTCAGACGTCCAGCCAACTGGAGAGCCATCCCGCGCCCAGACCGACCACCACAGCATGCCATCCGCACAAATCGGTAGATCGTGGGTAAGGATCAGTTCTTCTCCTGGGGTGGCTTGCCCCACCAGGATATTTGACAATCCGGGATAAGCCCGCACATTGTTGGGACCTCCCCCAAGTGTTACCCTGGCAAGCACCGAATGGGAAAGACGACTGGTTGGAGCACCATCACAGGATGGAGGAGATGGCGGAACTGTATACGCAAGGAATGAATCCATCAAGGAATTACCGTACACCAATCCGGTCATCTCCCCGATGCCGACCAAATATTCCCCGCCGCTCTTGTCCTCAACCATCAACATCCCTTCTGAATTTGCCATGAACTCACCCCATCCAGTCATGGAATAAAAATTTCCATTTTCTTCAACCCTGTACGCGCCAACCACAACCACATCATGGGGAACCAGTCCGTAAAAGAAAACCTGGTGATCTGCTGCTTTGACCACGACCGGTTTTTCGGGGGGATATACCGTAAACTGATGTTCCAATGTGCCGCTCTCACCAGTAAATGTAATTGTATACATCCCCAGGATGCTGCCATATCCAAACTGGTGGTATGCATTTACACCGAAATCATCCGAATTCGTCTGGGTGGAGATTTCCTGTGTCCCATCCGGATGGGTAAGTGTGATGGTCACCAGCTCTCCCGAACCCCATCCACAGGTGTTGAAATCCGTCCCAACAAACCGTTCTCCGGGAATTGTTACCTCGTTGACTGGAGGAAAACTGAATCCAAGTGTTGTTACACCAAAACAGTCATTCCTGCCCTCATAACCGGTGGGCACAATCCAGGCTCCATCACGTAATTTTTCCGGGTAGCCGTCTGTTGGCAGGATGGTATGAACCGTCAATCCATCAGGCGCGACAAACCTTTCATTAGCCATCATTTCCGTTGGGGAAATCGTTGTCTCGTTCACCATCGGCGTGATGTAAATCACAGTTACCTGAGGCTGAACATTCGGCTCCGCGGATGGAATGGTCTGTGTCTCCAAATTCCTTGCCAGCGATGGAATGGAACATGCAGCAGAAAGGATGGCAACCAGGAACAGGATCAGAACAGGGGTATGGCGGCGCATGAATTCTTCTCCTCAAAGTGATTAGGGTAATCTTACCAACATCCCAAACCGGATGCAAGCAGGATTGTACGCAACCATCCTGGAAATGGAAAACCGAATAAACTAATCGGTAAAGCGCTCCATGGAGCGGTTCAGCAGGTTTTGCAGCCAGGCTTGCATCGTCAATTTCCGGATATCCCGGGCTGCCTGGACAGCCTTCCCGGCATCACCCTCAAACTGCCCATAGACGGACTGGTGGTATTCCGAAAGCAATACGCCCGCCGCTTCCTCGACCTGCGGAAGGGCAGTAATGAGAAGCCGGATTTTCTCTGCAGGAGTTTGGGCAGGATGGACCGGTTGCTTTAACCGGCGCAGGGATTTTTCCACGACAAGGAAGGCTTTTTCAACAGGAAGCAGTCTGGCTTCATCCGCTTTTCGGTGAAGCCAACCCGGAACCACCCAGCCGGTACGTACCAGGAATTTTTCAGCCATGATAGGGACAGGAGGCAGCTTTGGTATCTTGATAATTTTCCTGCGAGTTAACCAAATCCCAACCATCACCAGGACAAGGATGATTCCAATCGGATATGCCCAGCCACTGCCTGTCCTGGTTTCTTCCTCCACGGCAATCTCCGGGACAAATTCCGGTTCTTCCATGGCATCACCCCCGGTGGGATTTTCCAGCGGACCCCGGTTGCGCCAGTCACGCATTTCCTCCTCAAAATCAAAAGAGGTGCCATTGACACCGCTGAAAAGGTCGGTGGGACGGAAAATGGCAGGTAAACCGGCGGTGGGCTCAAATTCCACCCACCCAATGTCATCAAAATACACTTCCGGCCAGGCATGGCTGTGCTTGGCAAGCACCTGGAAGGCTTTGGGGTTATCAGTTGGTTCCCCCTGTGCATAGCCCACCACAAGCCGTGCAGGGATTCCAATGGATCTCAACATCAGGACTTCGGCAGTCGCATAATAATTGCAATATCCCTCTTTTTGTTCAAAGAGGAACCACTCGATCGGATCCGTCCGGCGCGGCGGTTCCGGGATAATCTCTTTATAGGTCATATTATCCCGTAAATAGTAGGTGATTGCCACCACCTTGTCGTACTGGGTCTCTTTTTGAAAGGCAATTTCACGCGCCAGCTTGGCAATTCGTTCTGGAAAATCATCCGGTAATTGCAAATACGTTTCCCGCACCCAAAGCGGATATTCTGATCCGGACTTGCGGAGTTGTTCCACGGATGGGGAAGCCAGGGAAGATGTCACCTGGTAAATTTCGCCTTGTGGGATCAAGGGATCCATTTCCACGGCAACAATATCCAGCCCTGCCGAACCAATGGGCTGGAGGACGGCTTTCATGGGCAGGCTTGCCTGCCTTAGAACCCCGGGGGAAATTAATAAATTCATGTTAATCTGGGTGGTGAATTGAAAGCCAACCTCCGTCCGTCCTTCCCACAATTGGGGAAGAGCCAGCGGAGACGAGTTTTCCGGAATATAGGCTGTGTCTCGTATTGTCGAATTCCACTCACCATCCTCATATTGGTTATAACTGCGCGCCCGCCAGTATCGGGAATAATACAGGGTGTTTGGATCCCGTTCCCCCAATTCCTCAGCGATAAATACCATCCGCTCATCGTTGGGCTGACCGGTTCCCAACGCCAGGTCATCGCCAAAGGTCAGCACATCCACTCGGGATGGTCCCTGCAGGGGAGCAACAATATTGGAAAATCGATCCCGGATTTCCTTCAGCCAATCGCTCAGTTCGGCATGCGCAGCCGTGCCAGGCGAGAGTGCCTCGGTAATCAGTGGCAAATTCCAGGCAAAAATCACCAGAACCAGCCCCATGACCAGGGCACTCCGACCCAGGTTATAACCGGTGTCCTGCTCCACCTGGACACCTGCTTTTTCCCACCGGTGCGCAGATTGTTGAAAATAGACCAATGCAATCAAGAGGATCAGAAAGAGGGTAAAAACCGCCGCATAGATTCCAGAGCGGGATAGTGGGGCAATATAAAATTCAACCACATAGGTTGTAATTGCAATCACAGCCAGCGGGATCCATGGTTTGCCATGGCGCGTCATGTGATAACCCGCCAGGAGACTGGCAATCCAGTAGATCAACCCCATCGCCCAGAGAAACAGGATGGGATCAGTGACAGGTTCGTTGCGAAAAAACTGCCCAAGCGTCAATTCCAGCCGGATACCCATGCCTTGATAGCGCGCCAGCCACTCCAACCCCTTGCCTGCCGTGCTGACCCACACCCACGGGACAATTGCCAGTGAGTATAGCATGGCAATCAATGCAACCCAACCTGGCTTGAACCGGCTTTGCCCCAGCGCAAGCCCCAGCAGGACGGCAATCAGTGCCAGAAAATAGACATTTCCCAGATGCTCCGCCCAATCTGTTGCTTCCAGGCGGGCAGCCGAAATGAGAATCGCTGTGACCAGGCAAAATACAGCCGGAAAGTTCCACCAACGTTTTTGGTTCTCAGGCATGGTTTGAGTGTACAATATAAAATAACAGATCGTCAATACCCTGGAGATGTTATGGATACTGTCTGGCAGTTGGAGATCAACCTTACCCTGTTCCTGCAAAATCTGGGCTCCTGGTTGAACACTCCCATGGAATTCTTCACATTCCTGGGGAGTGAATATGCATTCCTTGCCTTGATGCCCCTGTTCTATTGGTCGGTCGATTCTGCCACCGGTCTGCGGATTGGCTTGATGCTGCTGATCAGCAATGGGCTGAATACACCATTGAAATTTCTCTTCCATTCCCCCCGCCCCTACTGGATTGATCCCAACGTCATCGCGCTATCGTCTGAGACCTCATTTGGAATGCCTTCCGGTCATGCCCAAATGGCAGCAAGCATCTGGGGCACCCTGGCAGCCAGCCTGAAACGCCGCTGGTTGACCATTGTCTTGATTTTTATGATCCTGATGATTGGCATTTCCCGGATATACCTTGGCGTGCATTTCACCAGCGATGTCCTGGTTGGATGGGCAATCGGCGTCCTGCTGCTGGTTGTCTTCCTCTCCCTGGAAAAACGGGTGGCTGCCTGGTTCACCAGGAAAAACACAGAGGAGAGAATAGTCTACTCCATAGCCATTTCTTTCGTCTTCATCCTGTTACCCCTTTTAATCCGTTTTTTCCTGCAAAAATGGGAAATGCCAGCGGAGTGGATTGCCAATGCAATCGCAGCCGCCCCGGACCATCCGCCAGCCCCCTTTAACCTGGGCGGGACAATCAGTATTGCGGGCACCCTTTTGGGCACGCTGGCGGGATTAGTTTTCCAACTCAAGCGAAATGGTATGTTTGATGCCACCGGCGCCCCCTGGCAGCGGATTCTGCGGTACCTGGTTGGAATGGCAGGGATGCTGCTCATCTGGTCTGGATTGGATCTGCTCTTCCCCGGCGGAGAAAGCATCCTGGCGCTGATCCTGCGGTATGTACGCTACGCGCTGACCGGCTTTTGGATGACCGGTTTGGCACCCCTGGTATTCCAGGTGTTAAAATTATCCAACCCGCCTACCAGGAAATCATAGAAGGAGTTAACCATGCGAAGATTCACATCATTTTTATTGGGGTTGTTTACCGGGGCTGTTTTAGGCAGCGCTCTTGGCTTGCTGCTGACTCCTGAATCCGGGTCGGATTTCCGCAACCGCGTCCAGGGATTCCTGACCAAGCTTAAAACCGAAGTGCAACAGGCGATGACGGAACGGCGCGCAGAGTTGGAAACCGAATTGGAAAACCTGCGGAATCCAACCCAACCGCCCCAGGCTTAATCATTCATTCCGCCGATAATTGGGCGCTTCCCGGGTGATGACCACATCATGCGGGTGGCTTTCGATCAAACCGGCATTGGTGATGCGGGTCAGTTTTGCGCGCTCCTGCAAATCCTTGAGGGAGACAGCCCCGGCATATCCCATGCCGGATCGCAAACCACCCACCAGTTGATAAACATAATCCGCCAGCCCGCCTTTGAAAGGCACCATTCCTTCCACGCCTTCCGGCACCAGTTTACCGCCTTTGGATTGCCCGGTACCATACCGATCCTTCCCGTACCCCTGCATGGCGCCAATACTGCCCATGCCGCGGTATTGCTTGTACTGCCTGCCCTCATACACAATTACATCACCGGGGGCTTCATCCAAACCAGCCAGTAAACTGCCCAACATCACCAGGTCCGCTCCGGCAACAATTGCCTTGACGATATCGCCACTGTACTTGACGCCGCCATCCGCCACAATGGTTGCGCCATGCCTGTGTGCAGCCCGGGCGCAGGCATAAATAGCGGATAACTGGGGCATGCCGGATCCAGCAACCACCCGGGTTGTGCAGATCGATCCTGCCCCCACCCCCACCTTGATGACATCTGCACCGGCTTTAAGAAGGGCTTCCGTTCCTTCTTCTGTGACAACATTCCCGGCGATTACGGGTAAATCATGCCAGTGATGCTTGATGCGCTGGATTGCCCGGATCACCCCGGCAGAGTGTCCGTGTGCCGTGTCCACAGCCACGATATCCAACCCCCGGGCAACCATCAATTCCAACCGCTCTTCCAGGTCCGGTCCCACCCCCACTGCCGCCCCCACCAGCAGTCTACCGCGGGAATCCACGGCTGCATTTGGATACTCAATCTTCTTCTGAATATCCTTGACTGTAATCAAGCCAGTCAGGTGACCTTCCTCATCCACCAGCAGGAGCTTCTCAATCCGGTGCTGTTGCAGGATTGCTTTGGCTTCGTCCAACGAAGTGTGGGTCGGTGCAGTGACCAGGTTTTCATGCGTCATGAACTCGCTGACCGGGCGGGAATGGTCGTCGGGACCGCAAAAGCGGATATCGCGGTTGGTCAGAATGCCAACCAGCTTGTGCGTCCATGGATCCACGATGGGAACACCGCTGATGTGAAACTGCCTCATAATTGTTTCCGCCTCACCCAGCGTGGCTGTTGGGGGCAGGGTAACCGGGTCTGAGATCATTCCCGATTCCGAACGTTTGACAATTTCCACCTCTTTTGCCTGGGCTTCGGGTGAGAGATTGCGGTGCAGGATGCCCAGCCCTCCCTGCCGCGCCAGGCTGATTGCCAGCCGCGCCTCAGTGACAGTATCCATGGCGGCGGATAGTAGAGGAATATTGAGGGTGATTCCATCGGTCAGTTGTGCCCGCACATCCACCTGCGATGGCAGAACTTCACTATACCCGGGCACCACCAGGACATCATCAAATGTCAGGGATTCTGAAGCAGAAAACAACTCCTCATTCATCTCTCGCCTCCATAAAAACAAATTACCGCACCATCCGATAACTGTATCCGGCTTCCTGCCGGGTGAAGCGGGTTGTGCCGCTGACTACAAGCACCACCTTGTCAATACTTCCACCAATGCTGACAGGAACCGTCACAGATTGGGTCTCATCCAAGACCAGGGTTTCAACCACCGTGTCTGTACCCATCCGAATGAGTGAAACCCGGAACGTTTGGGGCAGCTGATTTTGAATCCGTACGAAACCTTCCGCCAGCCAGCCGCCATCATCACCCTCAAAGTCCGTGGAATACCCGATGGCTGGTATGGACATATCATCCAGCAGCAAACCCTCTCCATTCACTGCCGCGTCGGTCACGTAATCAAACCGCAGCCATACCTTCTGACCGGCAAAATTGGACAGGTTGACTTCTTCCTTTCTCCAACCATTGGTGGAGCCGTTGTATCCGCAGCCATAGCTGTTTCCGGAAGGATCCTCTGCTGTACAGGACGGGGTGGGAATGATTTGCCAGGTCTCACCATCCGTAGAGGCGTCCAGGTACAGGTAATCATAGTCATCTTCCAGGTCATACCAGGTCCAGTAGGTAAAGGTAATTGGACCGGTAATGTTGGTAAAATCAAACTCCCGGGTCAGGCGCATATTGGATTCATCGCCCTTATTTGACCAGAAGGCATAATCGCCGGAATGGGCATCCGGTTTCAACACACCAACCGTGGTTTGCCCGGAAAATTCCAGTTGATACTCACCTTCGCAGGTAATTTCAATATAATCCACCCCATATTGTTTCACGTTCCGGTTCTGCCAATTGCCGGAACAGTCATTCAACGTTTCCGTTTTCCTTGTTTGTGGTGCAGAACGGTAATTGGAATAATCATACCGACCATCCATCACACTGCCATCCTGCAGGAAGTTGGCGATCACCCAGTCCCCAAATACATCATCCGCTCTGACAGCCTGTGCCGTTACGCCATCCTTAATGTTCATGCCTTGGAGTACGGTATCAATGCTGTCCATGCCATTATCCGGGTGGGCGACCACAGCCTTGGTCGCATCCTCTCCAAACCGGTCGAGGAAATAGGTTGTAAATAACAACCCGGCGCCATAGTGCGGCGTGGTGGCATCGGGATCATCCGGCCAATCCGTCAATTGCAGGTCGGGGTTCATGGCATAAATGCCATCAAAACCACCGGGATCGAAATCATTCAACAGGCTGGAAAGCTCTGAAAATCCTTCATTCAGCCAGGATTCTTCGTTTCGATCCGTGTACCAGTGAATCATGTGTTGAAATTCATGGGCAAGGACACCATAGGTAAACTCATCCCCCAGGTCAATGTTATCTGCATTTAATAAAAACATCTCATGGGCATTGGAATAATCATGCGCCAGCGGGTGCAATTCATCCGCCGAGGAAAAATACCCCGCCAGATTAAAGCCAAGGTTCCCCGCCAGCAGGATATACAAGTGGGGGTCATTATCCACACCTGGCGACCATTCGCTGCCGAAAAATTCACGGTTGGTCGGGTAAATCTGGTTCTCAAAGGCATCCCCCAACCGCTGCAACTCACGGGCGTCAAATAAAACGCCGTCTTCAATCCAGAAATAAGCATGATCCGTTACATATTCCAGGTTGGCAGTGATCTGAAAATTTTCATTGGTGTCCACATTGGATACCCAGAACATGCGCTGGTCTCCAAGGCGGGGAAAATTCGTTTCAAAGGTTAATGGGATATCCTGGATCCCCAACAGGCGCTCCGCCAGGTCGCGCGGATCATTTACGGGAACCGTGGCATTCTTTAAAGTTTCCAGCGTTTCGTATGCGGCGTCTGTTGCTGGCTCACGAGCTTCTTTGGGTTCCGGATCCATTGGAACCGCTGGGCTGGTGGGTGTGCTGAAGAATGGGAACGGAACAATCTCAGTTGACTCCAGCCAGGGAATGGGTTCATCTGTATTGGAAAAAACAAACCACCCGGCAGCTCCGGCACCAACCACTACCACACAACAGCAGAGAAGCCCAATCACAAGCACCACAATCAGCGCAATGACCCAGCCTTTGTTTTGTCCCATGATATTCTCCTTGTGCATTTTTCACAGTAATACTTGCGATTATAACCGAATCAACCCGGCGTTTTCTGCCGGATTTGACGATTCGATGGATCGCAATTCTTGATTAGAAAAACGGATTGGTATCCTGCTCAACCCCAACCGAAGTTTCTTTGCCATGCCCACTGAAAATGCGGGTTTCAGGAGGAAGCGTGAACACCTGGTCAAGGATACTCTTTCGCAATTGCCGCCAGCTTCCACCAGGCAAATCTGTCCGACCCACCCCGCCCGCAAAAATGACATCCCCCACCAGGACTGACTGGGCGGCAGAACTGTAAAAAATGACATGACCGCGAGTATGACCAGGGGTGTGCCGGACCTCCAGGATCTCATTTCCCACAGAAAGTTGGTCAGCGTGGGCAAATTGGATTGACGGTTGGGGACCAGGGCGATGGTGGAAACCAAACCCGGCTGCCCCTCCCCCTTGCAGGTAGAGATCCAAATCCGCCGGGTGCAAGCCAACAGGCAGTTTCCTGCCCAATGCGTTGAACAGTGCCGCAATGCCGGTCGTATGATCAAAATGCGCATGGGTAAGCCAGACAGCCTGGAGCATCCAGCCTTGCGCCTGTATTTGCGGAAGAATCCCCTGCACGCCCATTGCAGGATCCACAATGACAGCACTCCCCGTCTCGGCATCCGCCAGTAGATAGGTATTATTCTCCAATGGACCAAGGACAAATGAGTGGATTTCCAGGCTCATGAATCTCCAACCTTCCTGGTTGGTTTTTTTGAAAAAATGGCAGCAACGGCAACCAGGTTGATGATCACCATGGCAAGCAATGCAAACAGTCCCACCTGGTACACCAGGCTGGGGGATCGGTCATATAGAAAACCGGCAATGGTTGGGGCAGCCACAATTGCCAGACCGCTTGCCGTTTCCATCATACCAAATGCCAACCCGGTGTCCGACGGGTGAATCACCGATCGGGCAGTTGCCAGGAGCATGGTTCGTGTCAGGCGGTAACCGCTCAGTAGAAAATAACCCAGCCCATACATCCAGAATTCAGTACCCTGCCAGATTAACAGGACAAACAGGATCATCAGGGGCTGCCCAACGAGGAATCCAATTCCGGGTTTCAGATTTCCAAGAAGCAGAAATCCGATCACATTCCCTACGCTGGCAATTGAACCCAGCCAGCCCACCTGCTGTACCGTCAATGAGTGGATATTCTTTAGATAATTGGGGGTTAATGGCTGGGGCATGTACATGATCAGTACGGTCAGAAAAGCCAGCCCTGCCAACACCAAAAAGCGGTTGTTCTTGAAAAGATTACCCCTGGCGTGAATTTCCTCATGGGGTTCCACATCCGCTGGTTTGATGAAAAATATCAACAGGGTCGATACCATGACCACGCCAAAGGAAACCCAAAACACGTTGCGCAACCCGGTCCTGCCAGCAATCCAACCGCCCAGCAAAGGACCGGAAACTGCCCCCAGGTTATAGGCTGCAGAAACAAGCGTCAAAGCCCTGCCGGCACTCAGCCTTCCCCGCACCCGGGTGATGTAGGAATTCATCGGGGCAATGGCAAACCCGCTTAATCCATAGGTGATCACACCCACCACAAACATGCTCAACGTATTGGCGGATGCCATGAAAAAGATCGCAATGGTACCCAGGATCCAGGAAGCCCACATCATTGGACGAGGACCAAACCGGTCAGACAAATACCCGGCAGGCAACTGGGCAATCATGATGGCAATCCCCGCCGCGCCCAGGATCGACCCAATCATCACCGGATCGGCACCCCACTCCTCCAAATAAATTGGTTGAAAAATAAAAAACAAACCCTCGCCCAATCCCCAGGCGAACAAGGAGGCTGCAACAATGGGCAGGTTTCGATTCATGGAAAATTCAACTAACCAATGGTCAGCAACTGGCGCGGCAGGCTGCTCAGGGTCTCGCTGCCATTTGCGGTGATGACCATGTTATCCTCAATCCGCACACCGCCCCTGTCCGGCAGATAGATGCCGGGTTCAACGGTGTATGCCATTCCCTCAGCCAGGATGAGGGAATTCTCCCCAAAAATATACGGCGGCTCGTGCCCCTCCATGCCAATTCCATGACCAGTACGGTGAATAAAAAATTCACCATATCCCGTGGATTCAATCACTGCGCGGCTCGCAGCATCCACCAGACCAGCAGGAATGCCAGGCATCCCAGCCATCCGACCAGCTTCATTTGCTCTTTCCACAATGGCGGCTATCCGTTGAAATTCCTCCTGCACATCCCCCACCGCAAATGTACGGGTCAGATCGGAAATATAGCCCGCATGGGTGGCACCCCAATCAATAACCAGCAGGTCACCCGGTTGCAGTTTTCGATCTGTCGGCGAAGCATGGGGATTGGCACTGTTGGGACCGGATGCCACGATCGGGGCAAATGGGAATTCCCCATCCGAACCAGCGCGGAGCAATTGGAGGGTCAGTTCACCTGCCACTTCCCGTTCCGTCATCCCAATCCGCACTTTTTGAATGGTTTCCAGCAACGCCTTTTGGGCAATCTCCACCGCAATCCGCATTGCATTGACTTCCTGCTCATCCTTTTGAATGCGCAAGGCACTCAGGACATCCTCACCGCCCACCC
The DNA here is from genome assembly GCA_019136175.1 of Chloroflexota bacterium. Classification (GTDB taxonomy): domain Bacteria; phylum Chloroflexota; class Anaerolineae; order Anaerolineales; family Anaerolineaceae; genus CALMHE01. Next base: position 13,420 of record JAGVUS010000369.1, read on the forward strand.
ACCGAGTACGCGGCGCTGCATCCCTGAGAAATTGTAATTCCAGGAATCTCAACCGGGTTGGTTCAACCCCCACGGTTTTGCCATCCAGACCGGCTGCCTTCACGCCCAATCGAAAAGCCTCCAGCCAGGATTCCGGGTTATCTCCATAAGGAAATGCCTGTACCGAAAAACGAGCCTGGCTGGTCTTTGCCATCTCCAACCGGGGAAGAATTAAAACCGGGTCGGCTGGCGGGGCAACCAGGAGCACCACCGGGCGTTCCATGAGGTGAAAACCAAGCCCTGTCAGATAGGACAGGGTTGGACCCGGATTGATAGCCAGGGCTTCCAATTGGTGGACTTTCATGAGTTCATATAATCGGTTCAGACGGTGAATGGTCATGCTTTCCTCCAGATGGAATGATTATAATCGAACTATCCGGCAGTAAAATTATTGGAACTCCCGTGAGTTGAAAATCGTCATGAAAATAATCCAAATCCTGCCAAATACAGGTCGAAAAATGAAGAAATATTTTTATCTCCCCGTCTCAACCATTCTGATCCTTGGGTCAGTTCTTCTTGGAGGCTGTGAACTACCCATCCTTGGTCCA
>JAGVUS010000138.1 GCA_019136175.1 Chloroflexota bacterium
TTATACCCTGTTGGAAGCTGCCCGGCAATCCTGGATGGTGGACCATACGGTTCCCATGGATATGGTGAGATTTCACCATGTATCCACAGATGAAGTTTTTGGCACCCTAAGCCCGGATGATCCTCCTTTTAATGAAGAGACGGCTTACTCACCCCGTTCGCCTTATGCTGCCTCCAAGGCAGCCAGTGATCATCTCGTAAGGGCTTACTACCATACATACGGCTTGCCGGTCACCATTTCCAATTGCACAAATAACTACGGACCGTACCAGTTTCCAGAAAAGCTGATCCCGTTAATGATCCTGCATGCGCGTGATGGAAAACCCCTACCGGTATATGGAGATGGTCAACAGGTGCGGGACTGGTTGTTTGTGGATGATCATTGTGAAGCCATCTGGCAGATTCTGCGAGAGGGGAAAATTGGGCAAACCTATGCAATCGGAGGGGATAATCAACCCGCCAACCTGGTGATTGTGGAAACCATTTGTGAGATCATGGATGAGGTGAGCGGTAATTCTCCCCATGTGCCGCACAGGCAGTTGATTCAGTTCGTGGCTGATCGTCCCGGACATGACCGGCGCTATGATATGGACATTACCAAAATCCGGACAGAATTGGGTTGGGAGCCCCGTCAAACCCTGACAACCGGCTTGGTGCAGACCGTTCAGTGGTACCTGGATCACCCGGATTGGGTTGAAAGCGTTTCCCGCCAGGCGGACTACCAGGGTTGGCTCCAGCAAAACTATGAATCCAGAGGGAGGCAGGGATGAAAGGAATCATCCTGGCAGGAGGAAAGGGGACGCGGCTGCACCCAATTACGATTGGGGTCAGCAAACAGATGCTGCCCGTGTATGACAAGCCAATGATCTATTATCCACTATCCATGTTGATGCTGGCTGGAATCCGTGAAATTATGGTGATCAGCACTCCCGATGACCTCCCAGCCTTCAAACGGTTGTTAAAATCTGGTGATCAATGGGGTTTGTCCTTTCAATATGCCGAACAGGCTGCACCCAGAGGACTGGCGGAGGCGTTCATTATTGGAGAATCATTTATTGACACAGATTCTGTGTGCATGATCCTAGGGGATAACTTATTCTATGGACACGGTCTTCCCGAACTGCTGCGCAAGGCAGCCCATCTCCAGGAAGGGGGAGTGATTTTTGCCTACCCTGTCCGAGACCCGGAGCGGTATGGTGTGGTTGAGTTTGATGAGAATCACCGTGCAGTCAGCATAGAAGAAAAACCCCACCAGCCGCGCTCGAATTATGCGGTTCCCGGCATCTATTTCTATGATAACCAGGTCATCCATATGGCGAAAAACCTTCAACCGTCCACCAGGGGTGAACTGGAAATTACCGATATTAACCTGCAATACCTTTCGCTTGGGAAACTGCAGGTCCAGGTGTTGGGCAGGGGAGTTGCCTGGCTGGATGCCGGCACCCACGAATCGTTGTTGCAGGCTTCCATGTATGTGCAAACCTTGGAAGAACGGCAGGGCATGATGATTTCCTGCCCGGAAGAAATTGCCTATCGGATGGGATATATTGATCAGGCAAAATTATGTGAGCTATCCTCCAATATGGCGAACAATAATTATGGAGCATATCTGAAGCGGTTGGCAGAAGGCATGCTGGACTGATTGAGGTGCTGGTGAATATTTTATTGTTGGGTAAGACTGGTCAGTTGGGCTGGGAACTGGAACGGACCTTATCTCCATTGGGAAAGTTGACAGCCCTGGATTATCCGGATGTGGATTTTACAAAACCAGAAACGCTGTCTGATACGGTCCGTAATGTTGCGCCTGATTTTATTGTCAATGCAGTTGCATATACACAGGTGGATCAGGCAGAGCGGGAGCCTGAACGTGTTCGATTGATCAATGCAATTGCAACGGGAGTGCTGGCAGAGGAGGCATTCCATCTCAATGCAGGCTTAATTCATTATTCAACCGATTATGTTTTTGATGGATCGAAGGGTTCCGCCTATGTGGAAAGCGATTTTCCGAATCCGTTGAACATATACGGACAGACAAAACTGGATGGCGAGCGAGCGATACAACAGGTGGGGGGAAACTACCTGATTTTGCGGACCAGTTGGGTTTATTCAATACGGCAGGGTGGGTTTGTGACCAAGGTATTACAATGGGCTCGACAACAGACAACACTGAGGATGGTTACAGACCAGGTTGGCAGTCCCACATATGCCCGAATGCTTGCTGAAGTTACCGGACAACTGCTGGCATGCTCTCAAGGAAGTGTGGAATGGTTGGGAGCGCACCGTGGATTGTATCACCTGGCGGGGAGTGGGGCAGCCAGCCGTTTTGAATGGGCGCAGGAAATATTAAATTATGATAAGAACGCCCATGAACACGTGGTCAAAGAAATTCTTCCAGCGCTTACACCTGAATTTCCAACCCTGGCACAGCGTCCATTATTTTCAGCATTGAATTGCCAGCTATTCACCAAGACGTTTCAACTCACCTTGCCACACTGGACGACAGCGTTAAGAATGTGCATGGATGTTTAAGGTCTGGTTTA
>JAGVUS010000124.1 GCA_019136175.1 Chloroflexota bacterium
ATGTGACCGTCAGGTTGGAATCCAGCGGGACGAGCGTGGCGTTATTCAAAGGCGTTACAGCCGTCACCGTGGGTGCCGGGTCCGGCAGCGGGGTGGTGAACGTCCATTGGTAATTAGACGTCATCGGTGTGGAAACACCATCCTCGTCAGTCACGCCTGAGGCAAGAACCGTGACCGTGCAGGTGTCGCCAATCACAAAGTCCAGCGCCGGGTTGATGACAATCACCGGGTCTCCGGTTTCATCAACGACTGCCCCGGTATCATGTTCGCCGCTGAGATCGCAGTAAATATCAAAGAAGCTGTCCGGAACGAGCGTGACCGGTTCACTGAATTCAATCGTAATATTGGAATCCAGGGCAACATCGGTTGCCAGGTCCGCCGGGATGGTGGAAACCACCGTTGGAGGAGCATCGGACGACACGGTTGTGAAAGCAAACGTGTAATTTGCTCCCAATGGATCTGCAGGCAGGTCTTCATCCGCAACCCCGGCAGCAAATATCGTCCCCACGCACCATTCCAGGTTGACAAAATCCTCGTCCGGGTTAATTACAATGACCGGGTCACCGGTTTCATCAACTGTACCCGTATGCGTACCACTGGTGTCACAGGTGATGTCATACCAGGCGCCGGTCAGCGTCACCGGTTCGCTGAACGTGACGGTAATGTTTGCATCCAGGGCAACGTCAACGTCATCATTCGCCGGGTCGGTGCTTTCCACGCTGGGAGGAAGATCTACCGAACAGGTATGTGTAGGCGATGCAGAATTCCGAGGAGCGGGAGTGACGGCAGTGAAATCCAGATTATTATTATCTGTATCTTCACAACCGCCATTGCCACGGATAATGGATGTTATGGTGGATGGAGCAGGCGCAGCCAGTGTTCCTTCATAGCAATTTGCAGAAGTTCCATATCCAACAAAATCCATAATAGCCGGATCGGATGGACAGGTTCCCGTAAGTGCAGTTGTTGACTGAACCAGCGCCAATTTTCCCGTCGAACCTGACAGGTTTACCGTACCAGTAAAATCGGGGGTTGGAATCGGGTCGCCATTTACACCACCTGCACCTTGAATCAGGAAATACCCCCCCGGTTGGATCGTACCCGAAAGGACAAACATGTTTGACCATGAAGTACCGGTTGCACTGGCATACTGGACAGACCAGCCTGATAAATCAATTGGCGTTGTTCCACTATTGTATAACTCCACATAATCATTCCTGAGCAAAGCTCCGGAATTTCCGCCTGCTCCATAGATCTGGCTGATCCTTAACGGATTCGCAGCCTCCACCGGCTTTGCCGGTGCCGTGATTGCCAGCGCGCTGAATACCAGCGACAGGGCAATCAGCACATTCCAGATGCGGATGCCAACTTTCATGTTGTTCCTCCTTGAATAAAAATATGGATTAAATTGGGATCGGGACGGTTCGCCCTCTGATGGTTTGATTGTATCATATGCCGCCCGCGCAGGCAGGTGAGATTCAACACTTGCCTGTGGTACAATATGCGCTGATATTCAGGAGGTGAATTTTGAAAAAGGCATTGATTACAGGCATCACCGGTCAGGATGGTTCCTACCTGGCGGAACTCCTGCTCCACAAGGGATACGAGGTGCACGGGCTGATCCGGCGCGCCAGCACGTTTAATACCCGCCGTATTGACCATATCTACCACGACCCCCACGGCAACAACGGGGAGATCAAGCTTTACCTGCACTATGGCGATGTGGCAGTTCCCGACAGCCTGCTGGACGTAATTTACAACGTCCGCCCGGATGAAATCTACCACCTGGCAGCCCAGAGCCACGTCCGGGTGAGTTTTGATATGCCCGAATATACCGGGGACGTGACCGGGTTGGGCACCATCCGCATCCTCGAGGCAATCCGTAAAAGCGGCATCCAGACCCGTTTCTACCAGGCGTCCTCCAGCGAGATGTTTGGCGCAGCCAAACCCCCGCAAAGCGAAATCACCCCGTTTGAACCCCGCAGCCCGTATGCTGCCGCCAAGGTTTATTCCTACTGGGTGACACGCAACTACCGCGAGGGGTATCACCTGCATGCCTCCAACGGCATCCTTTTCAACCACGAATCCCCCCGCCGCGGCGAAACCTTCGTCACCCGCAAGATTACCCGCGCCCTGGCAGCCATCCGGGCAGGCAGACAGAGCACACTTTACCTGGGTAACCTGGATGCCCGCCGGGATTGGGGATATGCCCCCGAGTATGTGGAGGTGATGTGGAAGATTCTACAAAAGGATGCTCCCGCAGATTACGTCATCGGCACTGGAGAATCCCATTCGATTCGCGAATTCCTGGATGAAGCCTTCGGGTACGCCGGGATGGACTGGCACCAGTACGTCCAGATTGACGCCCGCTACTTCCGTCCCACCGAGGTGGACTTCCTGCTGGCAGATCCCACCCGCGCCCGCACCGAGCTCGACTGGCAGCCCAAGGTCACCTTCCGGGACCTGGTGCGCATCATGGTGGATGCCGACCTGGAGCTGCAGGGGCTTCCCATGCCCGGCGAGGGCAGGCG
>JAGVUS010000057.1 GCA_019136175.1 Chloroflexota bacterium
GGTTCATTGGTGGAAAACATGGTCATTATTCCTTGCTTTTTATTTCCCCGGGGGGACAAATAGTATATCCGTTTCGTCCAAAAACTGCAAGCTGACTTCCTATCATTCCACGATCCACTGGTAAACAGTCATATTCATCCCTCCCAGTTGGGTGGATACGGCTCCACCAGTCTGGTAAACAACCGGTTTCCCGGAAGGAAGGGTTGCATACCAATCCGGAAAAACCACCAGGTAATCAGCGCCCTGTTGATCCAGGTAATCTGATAATTGTATTTCATCGCGGATAAAGGGAACAACCTCCGGGGAAATTAATCCAGCCAGGTCAAGAATCCTGCGATTGCCATAATAGCCAAGCGCGCCAATATCATGTGCCGCGATTAAAGCATCTGGGCATACGAATTTGCTCCCAAAACACAAAACCCCATTGTTGTCAATCCGACCAGGATAATATACGCAAACCGCAACCGTTGGATCCAGGCTGCTGGTACTCGAATTTCCTGGGCCATTTTAAGGAGTCCATAAACGCCAATCAGAAAAAAAACCGGCATTGCTGGCATCAAATATCGCCCATGTTGATAGGTCACCGGGAGACGGATGGCGTAGATCAATGTATATCCCAGCCACCAGACTCCCATACCCAGAACGGCAATTTTCTCCTTTGCAAGGAGTTCAATCCAGGCTTTCGTCCCGGATTGAACTCCCGTCAATACACCATTAACCATCTTCCAGGCGGCATGAAGCCAACCCGGAACCAGCAGCACACCCACACCCACCATTGGCAGGCTGATCAATTTCAGCATCCGAAGCCAGAATGGTGTTTCCACCATGATGGAATATTCCGCCTGCTTGGCAAAGAATGTATTCGGAAAGACGCTCCCCGCCAGGTGCCAGTTAAAAATCAGATAGGGTATGACGAATAACATTGCTCCTGCCAACACAAGCAGGATCTGGATTGTTTTTCTGCGGATATTCCTTCCAGAGAGGATAGCCAGCAAACCGGGTGGACCCAGCAGGGTGATACCATCCGGGCGGATCCAGATTGCGAGACCCACCGCCATGCCAGCAACCAGGTATAACAATGATCCGGATTCCTTTTTTTCAGGTTTTCCTGGTTCGGCATGATTGGCTACTGCAATGGCAAGCATCAGCCAGAAGACAAATACTGCCATCAATCCCTGTAATATCGTTTCCATTCCAGACAAGGCAGCCCAGACAAGATGCCACTCAAAAACCATTAAGAGCCCTACCCAGGGGAACCTGGATATCGGATGATTGGGCAATAGTTGATGAATGATTCCCTGGCTGAACAGGGCAATTCCAAACAGGCTTGCTCCTCCCAGTAAAAATGTCCACCCAAAAGGCGGATCTCCTCCCAGAAGAAAGCCCCCCGCAAGCAGAAACGACCAAAGTGGAGATGTGGAACCGGCGGATTTCACGCCCGGGATGAATGACCATTCCCCCCGGGTTGCCAGGTTGCGGGCATAGGTCTGGTGTATCCAGGAGTCATCCAGTGGAAACCCAGAATATCCCTGCCATCTGGTTGTCAATAAAAAGACCATCATAATACCCAGTACAGCCAACAACAGGATGCCCGCTTCCTTCAGACTGGTTTGAAATCGTGGGAATCGGAGGGATTTCATGGGCAATCCCTTACAAAATAATACAGGAAGTCCCCGCCATCAAATCTCAGCTCCAGCCCGTTTTGTGTCCCCGGTTGTGAAAATAATTCCATGAGCCCCTTGGGGAGATCCCTGTCAACCAGAATATCCCTGGCACCGTAGCGGCAGGCAACCTGGATGAGAGTATCCGTATCCCCATATGGTATGACAATCGCCTTCCTGCCAGTGGCAGCAAAAAAACCTGGCGGTTCGTTAATCATGACGGGAGTGTCCATTCCAATATGCCACTGGCTCAGGGTGGCATCCATCCTCTGATAGACACGCCGATCCTGCTCCCATAAGGGTTCAGCGGGGTTGGGTCCAATCACCCGCAGATAATAAATAAACCCGGTTGCAAAAACAGTGATTAGAATTAAACCGCTCCCCAAGACGCGAAATGACTGGCTTGCATCCCAACCGCGCTTTTGACTGAAAAACCGGATGGATTCTTCAAATCCAATCACCGCCAGGACCCATACCAGTGGCTGCAACGCTGCACTGGAATGAAGGTATCCTCCTCGTGCCCCGGAAAATGGAAATACCAGCGTCATCACCGCCAGGGTTGTCAGCCACATGATGAATCCAGCCCGAACAATATTGTGCCTGCGCAACTTCCAACCCCCAACAGCCGCCAGAGGCAGCCAGAACACCAACCCCTGTACTCCCAATAAATTTTTCAAATTCATCCACAATGCCTGCAAGCGCACCATCAGTGCCGCCCAAATCCCGCCAGCCCACCAGTTCGTAAAATTTAATACACTCCTGGCTGGGTAGGCAAAGGTTTGATCATATTCAGTCAGCCAGATTGTGAGACTGCCGCCCGGCGGAAGAAAACTGCTAAAAGTCAGAAAATTTCGCCCCAGCCACCATCCCATGACCGCCAGGTATCCGCAGACCAGCAACCCTCCTGACGCCAACATCGACCAGGTTTGCAGGTTGCCGTCCTTCCACTGCCGGAAGTTGATCATCAGCCATAGCCCAAAACCGGCTGCCAGCCAGATCAATCCATCCGCCCGGGAAAGGTGCATCATTCCCGCCAGCACTCCCAACATTCCAAAACCAGCCAGGTGTTT
>JAGVUS010000169.1 GCA_019136175.1 Chloroflexota bacterium
TGGTTGGCGGGTTAACGAACTATAATTCCCTTTTGGACACTTACTCAACCTCAAAAGACAGTGATGGAAATATTCACCTGGCTGCAATCGGACGTACCAATAATCGTGACAGACAATTACACCTCTTTCATGTCACCTGGAATGGCATCTCCTGGTCCGAACCAGACAATGTTGTAACATACACTGCGGCTGTCCCGGAATGGCCACAAATCGCCATCTCCAATGGAAACAGGGTTCATGTAGTATGGTTTTTAAGAGACGATGAACATATTTGGGATACGGAAAACGGGAAGTATTCAATCTGGTATGCACAATTGTTAACCACTGCCACATATACTCCCCCAAAACCAATTCCCACAAACACACCTGAACAAGTGATTGCCCAAACTGCGGATGTTAAACCAACTCAGACAGTGGTGGTTCCAACACAAAGTGCAACTGCCCCATTTTTATATACCCCTGACAATAATATTACATATAAAGAAACACAATATATAAAAATTATGGCAATTGCCCTGCTTCCAACCTTGGTGTTTATTATTCTTGTATTCATTTTCATTTTTCGGCGCAGAAGGTAATGTTTAATAATTATAAGGAATTCATCTCATGAAAATACTTTTTATTGTTCCATATGTGCCCTCCAGAATTCGTGTACGACCCTATGAATTTATTCGCTGGTTGGGCAAGCTTGGACATTCTGTGACCGTTGCTACAATCTGGACTTCACCAGCTGAATACGTTGAACTGGGAGAGGTTCAGAAGATTTGCAGCCACCTACTGGCTGTCAGGTTACCCAAATGGAAATCCATTCTCAATGCAGCATTGGCAATTCCCCAAAAAATCCCCTTGCAGTCTTTATACAGTTTCCACCCCCAATTTGCCAAGAAGTTATCCGGCATTACAAACAATCATACGTCTGCAACTAAATTTGACCTGGTTCATGTTGAGCATTTACGGGGGGTTCAATACGGACTCAAGATCCAGAAACAAGGAAATATCCCTGTTGTTTGGGACAGCGTGGATTGCATCAGCCACTTATTTCGTCAAAGTGCCGTTGCCAACCCCAAACCAATCAGTAAATGGATCAACCAATTGGAATTACCCCGTACCGAAGCATATGAACGGAAGCTTGTAAATCAATTTCCACGAGTATTGGTTACTTCTTCCATAGATCGGTTTGCTTTATTGGATTTGTTGCATGGGGAAGATCAATATCCATCCATTGAGGTGATCCCAAACGGTGTTGACCTTGAATATTTTCAACCCGAACCTTCCAAACGGCAGGATCATACCATTGTGGTAAGCGGAAAGATGAGTTATCACGCAAACATTCACATGGTTCTTGAATTAATACGGGAGATTATGCCACTTGTTTGGGAGAAAAGACCAGAAGTGAAAGTTTGGGTGGTAGGCAAGGATCCACCAACAATTCTGCAACAACTTGCACACGATCCCCGGATTATTGTCACCGGTACAGTATCAGACATCCGCCCCTACCTGCAACAGGCATCTGTTGCAGTAGCACCCTTGGGATATGGTGCCGGTATCCAAAATAAAGTACTGGAAGCCATGGCGTGTGCAACCCCAGTTGTCTGTTCGCCGCTGGCAGTATCAGCAATCCATGTAAATCACGGTAGAAATATTTTAATCGCCAATAACAAATCCGACTTCGCAAATCATATTATCCAGTTACTTGATAATCCTGAACAAGCAACTGCCATCGGAAAAGCTGGACGGGATTATGTTGAATCCAATCATCATTGGCAAAGGATTGTAAAGAGGCTTGAAACCATATATACTGAAGTTATCGCTGAACGGGAAAAGAGCAGGCTATGAAGATTCAACAATTCATCAAACCGATTCTGCAATGGTGGTGGATGATTATTCTGGCTGGTATTATTGGGGGTGTGAGTGCGTTCCTTATTACGCGCCAATTACCCAAGGTATACAGCGCGCGGGCAATGCTTATGGTAAGTTCTGCAATTACTGATCCCAATCCCGATCTTTACCAATTCTCAGTCACATCCCAGCTTGCTCAAACTTATGCATATATTGGTTATCAGGACACAGTGCGATTTGCGGTCATGGAGGCATTAAACATCCCGGAACTGCCGGATTATGAAATCCTTGCCCTTTCCAGTGGGCCTTTCCTTGAAATAACTGTCACAGACACCAACCCCGAAATGGCAGCTCGGGTTGCAAATGAGCTTTCCAACCAGATCATAAATATCAGCCCAACAAATATGCAACAGGCGGAACAAGCCCAGGTAAGCCAATTTATCCAGACTCAGTTAACAAATTTACAGGCAAAAATTATTCTCACCCAACAAGAAATCGATGAGAAGGAAGCCGAACTGGCTGAATTAACCAGCGCATCGGAAATCACCCGGGCACAGAATGATCTGACCGCTCTGGAAACCAAATTAACCAGTTACCAGACCACCTATGCTAACCTGTTAACAACCACTGTAAGCTCCGCCACGAACATTATCTCTGTCTTTGAAGCTGCCAGTATTCCTGTCAAA
>JAGVUS010000003.1 GCA_019136175.1 Chloroflexota bacterium
ACCACCGGGTGCAACCTGCAATGCCGCACCTGCATCCGCAACATCTGGGGGGATCCATCCGCCCTGATGAAATGGGATACGTTTGAAGCATTGATGAACAGCCTGGATGGTCTCCCGGAGTTGAAGCGGGTGGTCTTTACCGGTTTTGGAGAGCCGCTTTCCCATCCCCGGATCCTGGAGATGATTGAACGGGTTCGCCAGCGCGGGCTGGCGGTATCCATTGGGTCCAACGGGCTGCTGCTGCGGGAAAAGATGGCGCGCGAGCTTGTCCGGTTGGGCGTGGACCGCCTGGTGGTCTCGGTTGACGGAGTGAAACCCGAGACTTATGGAGACGTGCGCGGTGCCGGGTTGAGCGAACTGTTGGATAACGTCCGCCGCTTGAATGACATCAAGCAGGAGGTGAACACCCTCATCCCGGCGTTGGGCATTGAGTTTGTGGTATTGAAGAGCAACATTGATGAACTTCCGGCATTAACCCAGCTTGCCAGCCATCTAAACGCCTCGCGGGTGCTGGTGACGAACGTCCTGCCCTACACTGCCGACATGCGCGATCAAATGCTCTATGGTTATGACCCCCAGCCCTCCCTCGATGCCCGCAACTGGCCGGTCCACTCCGGTGCCTGGGTTACATGGGGGTCCCTGGACCTGCCGCGCATGCATTGGGGTGCGGAACGCCGCTGTAAATTTATCCAGGATCGTTCCATGGTCATCGGCTGGGATGGCGGAGTTACACCCTGTTATGCGCTTTCCCACAACTACTCCTATTATGCAATTGACGGCTGTGCCAAGCAGGTGGAGCGGTATGTGCTTGGCAATGTCAATCAACAAACCCTGGCGGATATCTGGATGTCGGAGGATTATGTCCTCTTCCGCAGCGAGGTGCGGAGTTTTCACTTCCCATCCTGTCCAAACTGCGATTTGCGGGAAACCTGCGACCTGCGCCAGCGCAATGAGGGCTGCTGGGGTTGGAATCCATCCTGCGCCGATTGTCTCTGGGCGCAGGACATCGTCCGCTGCCCATAGGAGAACATGATGAGATTCACCGTCAAGCTCTATGCGTTGCTGGCAGCCTATGTTCCCGGCACGCGGGCGGCTGCACCGTTCGAGGTGGAACTCCCCGAAGGCAGCACCATTGCAGACTTAATCCAGCACCTGCAGATTCCCCCCGAGGAAATGAAAATTGCCTTTGTCAACGGGCGGATGCAGCCGCTGGAGTATTTGATTCAGGAGGGTGATGAAGTGGGTATGTTTTCACCGGTTGGTGGTGGTTCGGAAGAAGAAATGCATCTGGATATCTGGCTGTATGGCGATCTTGCCCGGCGCGGCGGACGGGAGGCTCCCCTGGGGTACGCCCACCTGGAGCTTGCCATGCCGGTAGGCAGCCGGATGCAGCAATTGCTGGATATCCTGGATATTCCCACCGAGGAACGGGGGATTACCTTTATCAACGGCGATTTGAGTGCCATGCCGGGCTTGCAGCCCGACCTGGAGCACATCCTGGCGGATGGGGACCGGGTTGCGCTTTTTCATCTCAACAGCATGTGGCCATTCCAGTACCGTCACGGTGCAGCCATGATCCCGGAGATGAAAAATGCCCTCGACAGCCGGGAGGATGGCGGTTTGCAGCACGCTTATAAATAAATAGAAGGAGCACCTCATTCTCCTTGACGCGCGCCGCAACATCTGATAGACTCCCGCCGCACTGCAGGATTCCTGGCGGAGGAGTGCGTGTTTTGACCGGTGAATCCCCCGATTCGGCTTGGGCTGATACCTTGCCTTCAGGGATTTGCTCTGGTATAATCCAATCCGCTTGTATATCGGAAATTTAACAATTGATCCGCCGACGTAGCTCAAGCGGCAGAGCACCCGCCTTGTAAGCGGGCGGTTACGGGTTCGATTCCCGTCGTCGGCTCCATTGCAGGCTGGCAAGCAGGGTACTCTCACGAGCACCTTGCTTGCGAGCCGGCAACGGCTCGGGCTGGGACGGTTACCCAAGTGGCCAACGGGGACTGACTGTAAATCAGTTGGCGCAACGCCTTCGGAGGTTCGAATCCTTCACCGTCCACTGGTCGTTTGACCAGAAACCCCTTCCCCGGGGTTTCAACATGGACAACGGCAAGCCCTCATAGCTCAGTTGGTAGAGCACGCCCTTGGTAAGGGCGGGGTCATGGGTTCAAATCCCATTGAGGGCTCTCACTGCCGGTAACGTAACAAGCAACAAGTTTGTAACCAGTAACAAGAACCAACACGAAGGAGAGAGGTATCATGGCGAAGCAAAAATTTGATCGAAATAAGCCGCACCTGAACGTGGGAACGATGGGGCACATCGACCATGGGAAGACGACATTGACAGCGGCGATCACGAAATACTGTGCAATGCTGGGTGGGGCAGATTTTCGGGCATACGACTCGATTGACAATGCACCGGAAGAGAAAGCGCGCGGGATCACCATCAACATTTCGCACGTGGAATACCAGACGCCGAATCGGCACTATGCGCACGTGGACATGCCGGGG
>JAGVUS010000068.1 GCA_019136175.1 Chloroflexota bacterium
GAGCAATACCCGGGAAATTTCTTGAAAATATTCATCATCAAATTGGGGATTAATGAAGTGCCTATACGCATTTTTTGTAGAAAGTACAGCCAAATTGAAATCTTGAGCCCCCGAATAAATCACTATCGGCGTTGCAACTGCACCTCCCAGAATAACCCTGATCTCCCCGGTGGAAAGGAAACCTATTGAAAACAAAATCGATGGAATATCCACCGGGGTGCGTTCAATTGTTTCGTATCGTACGCGATTTTCTTGATCGATATTAACTTCCACAAGCAATGGACACCCATCACCAGGTACTTGCTTTTTTGCAATCCATTCTTCATACAACATGACCTTGGCTTCGGATTCCCATATCAACCCGGCGTTTGCAGCGAGTAAATTGGAACAAAGGAGTGAATGTCCCATTCCCCGAACAAGCTCGCCTCCAAGTGTCATGGAGTTCCTGATATTGGTATTTGCATCTCTTTTCGCTCCAAGAATCAGATAATCCGGGAGAAGGTCAGAATCAACAATGGAACCCAAGGTTGCCGCTGCCCCTATTGAGATTTGTCCATCGTGGATTTTTATTTCTTCCAAACCCAAATCTTGAACATCCACTACTGCAAAATCACCAGTTGAAGGTGGGTACAAAAAGGATCCCAAAGCAACTGGCACGGTTTGTGGTTCTGGACGAGCCAATAGAAATTTGGCTTGTCCCATTGTAGTTGGTCTGTGATATTCAAGGATCATGTCCTATGCTCCTGATGAGGGTGCAAATGTATCAATCAACAATTTTACGTCGCCACCAACCGGATACAAAATTGGGCAAGTGCAGCCATTTCGGACATATTCAGCCACCTTGCTTCTTGCTTCATCAGGCGTCCCGGAGGCAGTGATTCGGAGAATTAGGTCCTCGGGTACAAGATGTTTTGCTTTTTGAATCTGTTCATGGGTGGCTGGCCATCCAAGGATGGATTGAATTTCTCCAACTACGTCCATGGAAACCCCGGATGCCTTAGCAATGTGGGGTTGTTGGGCAAGATATTGGGTTAATAATTCCCGAGTGGTGTCAATCGCCTTGTCATGATCCAGGTCGACCGAGCAAACAATAAGCTGTGGACGATCAATATCGTCCAACCGCCTGCCGGCTTTAGTTGCGCCTTTGGAAAGCAATTCCAACGCTTTCTCATTATATTCCGGTGGAACACAGTAATTCATTACAGCCCCATCTGCAATTTCCCCGGTCAATTCCATCATAAGATCACCAGTTGCGCCTATATAGATTGGAACATTCCGGGGTTCCTTCCTGCCATGAACAACATCCAGTTCAATACCATCCACGTGAACGAATTCCCCATGATAAGTAACCCTTTCCATATTCAGTAATCTTCTCAGAATTATGACTGTTTCCCGCATGGCAAGCAGTGGTTTGCGCCGATCAATCCCGACATTTTTCGCCAAAGGATCCCACCATGCCCCAATTCCACAAATAATCCGATCCGGTGCAAGATCATCCAACGTCAGAAAAGTTGCTGCCAATAAGCCAATATTACGAGTCCAGTTATTAATGACTCCAGACCCAACTCTGATTTTTTCAGTCACCGCTGCATAAGCAGCCATGGGCACGATGGCATCTCTTACCAGCCGGCTTTCCGCCTGCCATACCGCGTCAAATCCCTTTTGTTCGGCGTAACGGACATAATCCAACCCCACCCGCAAGTCATGGGCATCCTGCAAATACAAAGCAACCTTGTTTACCATTGCAATCTCCTTATATCGTCACATATCTACTTGCATCGCTTGAATTTCTTTCAACAGTTCAAGATCTTCAGGCCAGTCCAGATCCAGAGACAAAGTTGGCAGGTCACAGATTTCGGTACGCATGTGGTTGATTTTTGCTTGCTCAATGTGTCGCCGAAATGATCCTGGTCCATAACTATACTCAATTGTCCCGGCAGGGCTTACATAAAGTGCATTCGTTCCATCCATCCTTCTGTCTGGTGCAATCACCATGACGGGAGGGTCACCTGCTTTTTTTATTATGTTTTCAATATCCTGGGATGTTATCAGGGGTAAGTCTGCAGGCAAGACAAGAATGTTGTCCACGGAATAGATTTGCGCCACGGCAGTTGCCCTTTTCAAAGCTGTATTCAAATTGGGTCGCCCATCCTCCTGGACCGTCCGAACTCCATACTCGCGTGCAAGTGAAAGCGCGGACGTATCACGGCTGACAACCAGAATCTGGTCTATCTGAGAAATGCTCCGCAGAGTCAATAGAACATTGCTTAGCATGGAATAATTCAACATTGCCCGTTCATCTTCTGTTAGAACAGAAGATAATCGCGATTTACCGCGTCGCAATGGTTTCACCGGGATAATAGCCCAAAGGCTCATCGCATCATCTTTTGAATGAATTTTCCAAATTGGATTACGTCGAACGCCAGGG
Source organism: Chloroflexota bacterium (assembly GCA_019136175.1). Lineage (GTDB taxonomy): Bacteria > Chloroflexota > Anaerolineae > Anaerolineales > Anaerolineaceae > CALMHE01. Next base: position 2,429 of record JAGVUS010000068.1, read on the forward strand.
ATTTTCTTTTGCCAACGCTATCCATGGTGATATCAGTTTCCAAAACCATTATACCCCACCGCTCAATTTCTCTCCGCATGGAACTGTC
>JAGVUS010000218.1 GCA_019136175.1 Chloroflexota bacterium
TGATTATATCATTACTTTGTCCGGGAGGCTAAAATGCCAGAACCCAGCACACAAAAATCCTTATCCGAACTGGCTGTTGGTGAAGCTGCAATTGTCCATGCATTTCAAGGCGGCAGGGCGGTCAACAATCGGCTTGCTTCTCTTGGATTCACCCCGGGTGTGCAGATCACCATGATTCAAAATTATGGCTGGGGACCACTGATTGTAATTGTGCGTGGGACGCGTGTTGCGCTTGGACGCGGCGAAGCCAGCCAGATTATTGTGGAGTGAGACCAAAATGAGTGATTGTCATCCTTCTGTAACGGCTGTGCCATCCACGCTGGCGTCCCTGGCAACTGGCACCCCGGTGATTGCTCTGGCTGGTCAGCCAAACATGGGCAAGTCCACCTTGTTCAACCTGTTGACCGGTTTGAACCAGCACGTAGGCAATTGGCCTGGAAAAACCGTGGAACGGCGGCAGGGAACCTTCGATTTCAACGGTCAGCCTGCCTTGCTGGTGGATTTGCCCGGAACCTACAGCCTGACTGCAAATTCACCTGAAGAGGTAATTGCCCGGGAGTTCATCTTGCGGGAAAAGCCCGCGGTTGTTGTGGCGGTGGTCAGCGCAGCCAACCTGGAACGTTCCATGTACCTGGTGGCGGAATTGGCGGCACTGGAAGCCCCCCTGGTTGTGGCATTGAACATGATGGATGTTGCCGAACAGGAGGGGATTGTGGTGGATGCCCATGTCCTGGAGGCAGCCCTGGGATTGCCGGTTGTTCCAATGATTGCCTCACGGGCAATGGGCGTGAAGGATCTGCTCCGGGTGGTTGAAAAAGTAATGATGGGGGAAGGTACGTATTCCCCTTGCCTGCCAGAAATTCGCCCGGATCACCAGGAAGTGCTGGAAAAGATTCGGGCGCAGATTAACGGGTATGCACCCGATCCATATCCGCTGCGCTGGATCGCCCTGAAGCTGCTGGAAGGAGATGTTGAAGTGACCCGCTTTATGCAATCCGCGCTCCCACCTGCGGAGTGGGATGAAGTCCATCAAATCCTGATGGCGCATGACGATGCCTTCCTGGCGGTGGCTTCCGGGCGGTATGAATGGATTGGACGGATTGTTCGGGCGGCAGTCCGGCAGCCGAGGGTGGGACAGATTGGTCTGACCGGGCGGCTGGATCGCTGGGCTGCTCACCCGGTTTGGGGATTGATCATTCTGGCAGCCGTTCTTGGGCTGGTATTTTGGCTAACCTTCACGATTGGCAGCCCGTTGCAGCAATGGCTGGATGAAAACGCAGTTGCTCCACTGGCTGGGTGGGCAGGGGATCACCTGGCATGGGCGCCCTTCTGGCTGCGTGGGATGGTGGTGGATGGCATCATTGGCGGGGTTGGATCCGTTCTGACGTTCCTGCCCATCCTGGTGATTTTCTTTGCGGCTTTCGCCCTGCTGGAGGATGTGGGTTACATGGCGCGGGCAGCCTATGTCATGGATAATGTGATGCACGTCATGGGCTTGCACGGCAAGTCCTTCCTGCCTTTGTTCCTTGGATTTGGTTGTAATGTTCCTGCAGTCATGGGTACACGGGTGATTGATTCCCCGACTGCCCGCTTGTTGACCATCCTGATTGCTCCCCTGGTGCCGTGCACCGCCCGCATGGCAGTCGTTGCCTTCATCGCCCCCGCCTTTTTTGGTCGCAATGCAACCCTGGTTACCTGGGGAATGGTGCTGCTTTCGCTGGCAGCCCTGGTTGGTTCCGGGGCTTTGTTAAACAAGGTGCTTTTTAAGGGGCAGCGCTCTGCCTTTATCATGGAAATGCCGTTGTACCACATTCCCAACCTGCGCACCATCGGTCTATTGGTTTGGCAGCGTTCCATTTCCTTTGTTAAAAAAGCCGGCACAGCCATTTTGGCAATGTCTCTGCTGGTCTGGGCGCTCTCCTATCTCCCCAATGGAGATTTGAATACCAGTCTCCTCGCCCGGCTGGGTCACTTCCTTGAACCGGTGGGCAGGTGGATGGGTTTTGATTGGCGCCTGACCGTGGCGTTAATCACCAGCTTCCCGGCGAAGGAAAATATCATTGCCACGCTGGGGGTGCTCTTTGCCAATTCCCCGGATTCCGGTCTGGCAGCCACCCTGGCATCCACGTTTTCCACTGCAACTGCACTATCCTTCCTGGTGGTGACCATGCTCTTTATTCCATGCATGGCAACCGTGGCGGTAACAAAGCAGGAAACCAATTCCTGGAAATGGACACTCATCAGCATTTTTCTGATGCTGGGTTTGTCCATTGCAGGTGGAACGCTGGTTTATCATCTCGCCATGTGGACAGGGGTGTAGCCATGCTGGAGCAATTGCTTGCCGAGATTCAATCCGGGGGCACACTGGAAACATCCGAGCTTGCCGCCCGGCTGGGCACGACCCCGATGATGGTCGAAGCCATGCTGGAGCATCTCCAACGCACCGGGCATATCCGGCTGGTTCCATCCTGTACGGATGGCTGCAACGGGTGCGG
>JAGVUS010000410.1 GCA_019136175.1 Chloroflexota bacterium
TAAAAGTGCTAAAATATTGTTCATGGGCTTTTTGTGGTTAGTTGGTGTTTTGGTCGACCTCAACTTTACTACAAAAGCCCTATTTGCTTAACTCATTTTTGGCGAAGGTATTGGAGTATACAACATCATTTCGTTATCAATATTCACTAGATATTCAACAACAAAATAATTTGTAATCAATCAGCTTAATACTGTAACTATTTATCTCGTATAGCAGTTACTTCTGGTGTTCTTCCCGTAGCTAAAGACAATACAGGATACATGCCAGCAAGATATGCATATGCAATCTCACGCCCAAATACTTTTCCAAACATACCGAACAATCCACGCCCTACCGAGAAAGATGGACAGGAGGCAGTGCGTGATCCAACGCCGTCATACGAAACAAACCTGCCATCAATCACCTCAAAGCTTGGTAAATATGAATTATTCCAAATAAAATCAACACCCTTATTGACTTCCCAATCCTGACCACCAATACTAACCACCACCGGAGTACCATTTTTTAAATCCAACTTAATTTGATCTTCACTCACTCCCTTAATCATCGCCACAGTCCTGATTAAAGCGGCTTGCATCATTTCTTCACCATCAGAAATTTGAGCAATATCAAGCGCATATTTATTTGTACGGTCTATTAAATTCTGATTAAAAGGACCTGGAAAAGTTGCCATATTTTCTGAAAAAGCAAACATACATTGACTCGTATTAAAACCATCAGTCGATGGATTAAAATCTCCCATTTGGGCATATAATTTTATAGGAATCAAAGAATTGGTTGATTTATCCGTCAAAGAGAAATACTCTGTATTTTCACTGTCTAATACTGATTTTAAAAAACGTCTTGCATAACCTATTTCATTTCCATTTTCATCCTTGATAAATAAAGTTGTTCTCTCAAAAATTGAAAAGGAAAAACCATTCGTCGGGACTTCGACAAATGTTTTGGTCTCGCGATTATATGTCCACATAACTGGCATAGCACTATTTATTTGTTCAACTAGACTAGCATCTGGCGTCTCCCACCTTGAATCAACTACCTCCCACTGCCTCGTCTCCATATTTAAAGTTTGCACAATAGTCCCTGTCCCATCCCGCCTAACCGGAATTCCATTTTCATTCACCGACAACCACATTCCTTCACCTCCAGCACTTAATTCCAAAGGTCCAAAACCTGGCTGGATATCCTGCCCACTCACCTCTGGAGGAAAGTCGACAAATTTTCCGTCCGCACCAATGGGTATCGTAAATAATCTGCCATTATATTGACCCCCAGCTTCAAGCATCAAAAAAACATTCGTTGGATTGTTGGGATCATCGTAGAGATATTTCCAGGTCAGTTGGGTGCTTTGCGGGTCAAAGGGCGGGGGAACCAGATGCACCCAATAATTTAACCAACGTTCAATTGCGGTTTTTTGTTGGATCGTGGATTCGGCGGTATTTAATGCTTCTTGCGCGGGCGTGAAGGCTTCTGCAGGCTCGCTGACGCGGTAAACAACGGCGGTGGGTTGCGGGGTAGCCGTGGGCGGCGGGGTGGGCGTGGTTGTGGGAATTGGCGCGGCGGTGGGGGCTGGCGCGCAGGCTGCCAGCAGGCTGAGGATGAGGATGATGGAAAGAATGCGGAGTGTGGTTCTCATGGGGTTCCTTTTTGCGGGTTTTCGGCGTCCAGTTGCCATTGCAGGGGGTTGTTGCGGATATACTGGCGGATTTTTTGCAGTTCGGTTTCGCTGCGGAGGATGTGCTCGTAATGGTTGCGCTGCCAGATCGGAATTTCCGGGTTATCCAGAAGGTAATGCGCCAGGTTTGGACCCCGCCGCCGGTGGATGTGTGATGTTGGATGTGATTCCAATCCATGGGGCTAGCAGGAGATGCAGAGTTTTCGAAGGTCTCATCAGCGTCTCTTTTCCGGGGTGTCTCACATCCCCCATTCACCAGTAAATGGGTCGCCAATTCAACGTGTGAATTCTTTGTAGCATCCCCTCCCCCCAAATTCAAGTGACTTTCATCCTGATCTGCTTGGTATGGAGAAAAATCAGGGGGGGAGTGTCCTACGGGCAGTGCAGCAGGTCGGCTGCAATTTCATCCGCGGGACGCTGCTCGCGCACAGCCAGTTCCAGCAGGGGCGCCATTAATGCCTAGTCAAAATGCAGCGTCCGCCGGGCGGGGGCAAGGTGGAACAAATGCAGGAGGGATTGCCAGAGGGACATCCTTGAAGATCCGATGTGCCAGCCTAATGGTTTGCCTTCTTAAAATCAGGACATTATGGTACAGCCCACAATCGGATATCACCACCAGCAGCTCCCGATGCCAGGATTTTGCCATCGGGTGAAAATGCCACCCCTGTGATGCTGGTTGTATGTGCCCGCAGCCTCAGGACCTCAGACGCAGTGTTCACATCCCAGAGGCGCAGGTTATTTTCATTGGAGCAGCCAGCTGCCAGCAGGCTGCCATTGGGCGAAAATGCCACACTGTTGATGGATTGCATGTCACCTTCCTAAGAATATGAAAGACCGCATCATTTTCCTCAGCCAGGCTACCGTTGACGCGCTCAACACCTATCTGGAAGTGCGCGGCATACCGGAGGCCCTGCCCGATTTCGTCTTTGTGTTTCGCCACGCCCCTCTGACTCGCTCGTACTGCTTTCAGCACCTGCGCACCTACTGCAAACCCCTGGGTATCCATGTCACGCCACATCAACTGAGACATTCCTGCGCGACCCTGCTGCTGAACAGCGGTGCGCCGGTACTAATCGTGCAGACCTTGTTAGGGCACAAGTGGGTGAACACCACCCTGGGTTATGCCCGCTTGTATGACGGAACCGTCGCGGCCGACTACTACCAGGCCATGTCCGGCGTGGAAAGGCGCATGGCGCTGCCTGAAGACCAGCTTTCCCAACCGGCGAGCATTGGACAATTGCTCGCTATGGTGGATGCAATCCGCCAGGGAACGCTAAATGAATCGCAGGTCAACCCGGTGCGCAACTGTTGCACCAGGTTGATGACGCTTGCCGAACGCGAAAATCATATGGAGGATGTTAAGGCACCGGCCCAGATTGATTAAACCTGGGATTATTCCAAAGAACAGTTTCGGGTATAATCAAGTCACCCCCAAACGGAAGGCGGACGGGCTGGTTTCCAGTTCGTTCGTCTTTCATTTTGTTGGGGACAGATATGTCAGGGCGAGAGTATCCGCCATGCCGGGGCATACTCATCTACGTTACTTTTCGTAACTCTGGTCAACCCTGTTCCGTCCGACCGAATGAGATAAATATCGTAGTTTCCTTCGACATTTGACGTAAAAGCAATCCAATTACCTATTGGTGACCAAAC
>JAGVUS010000182.1 GCA_019136175.1 Chloroflexota bacterium
ATCCTCGATCCGCCGTTCTTTTCCACCACTGCGGCGGGCAGGGTGGACCTGAACCAGTCCATCACCCGGCTGATTAACAAGCTGCGCCCGCTGGTCCGGTCCGGCGGCTGGCTGGCGGTGGTGAATAATGCCCTCTACGTGCCGGGCGCGGTGTTTTCCGCCGGGCTGGAACAACTCTGCGAGGGCGGCTGGCTGGCACTGGAAGAAATTTTACCCGTGCCGCCGGATGTGACCGGCTATCCACACACCCGGGTGGCTGCACCGCCCGTGGATCCCGCCCCATTCAATCACCCCACCAAGATGGCAGTGCTGCGGGTATTTCACCGCTGATCACTCCCCTTTTTGCACCAGCTCCACCAGGCTTTTTACCGGCAGCGGCGGAGAGTAGAGAAAGCCCTGCCACACATCGCAGTCGTTTTCCGCCGCTCGGTTTCCACCCCCTCGGCGCAGACCCTGAGGTTGAGGGCATGTGCCATCTGGATGATGGCACGCAGGATCGCCTGGTTGCGGTCCACGTCCCGGATGAAGATTGCCGGGATTTTCAACGCCGTTACCGGCAGGAAGCTCAAATAACTCAGCGAGGAATATTCCTGCCCAAAGTCATCCAGCCAGCACTGCACGCCAAGCGTGCGCAGGTTGGTGATGGTCTGCAGGCTGGCGTTGATGTTTTCCATCGCCGATGATTCGGTAATTTCCAGGTGCAGGGTGTGGGGGGGCAGGGCATGCTGGGTCAGCAGCCCCTGCACCATGTCCGGCAGCGCCGGGTCCATCATCCGCTGGCTGGAGATGTTGACCGAGATGGGCAGTTCCGGCATGCCCGCAAAGGACCAGTCCTGCGCCTGGGCGGCGGTGGTTTCCAGCATCCAGTTGTCAATCACGTGCATCAGCCCGGCTTCGGCAGCCAGGGGCAGGAAATCGCCGGGGAGCAGGAAGCCCTGCTGGGGGTGTTTCCAGCGAATCAGGCTCTCGTAGGCAACCACCTGGCGCTCCCGGGCGGTGACGATGGGCTGGTAGTACACCTGGAACTCGGACTGGAGCACCGCCCGCCGCACCTGCGCCTCCAGCTTGAGCAGCTTGCGGGCGCGGGCGTGCATCCGCTCGCTGAAGATCTCGCAGCGGTTGGCACCGCCCGCCTTGGCGCGGTACATGGCGGTATCGGCATCCCGCATCAGGCTGACGGCATCCTTTTCGCCCGGGCGGGTGGAGGCGATCCCCACGCTGGTGGTGGTGTACACCTCGTGCCCTTCCAGGTCGTAGGGGATGGCAACCTGCTGCATCAGGTGATCCGCCAGGCGGGTGGCTTGCTTCAGGTCGGTGACTTCAGGCATCAGAACCACGAACTCATCCGCCCCCATGTGGAACAGCATTTCCCCGGGTCGCAGGCAGGCTTCCAACCGCCTGCCCGTTTCCAGCAGCAGCCGGTCACCGGCGGGGTGACCCAGGCTGTCGTTGACCACCTGGAAATGATCCAGGTCGAGGCAGAGGATTGCCACCTGTGCCGTGGAGGGAGCCATCAGTGCGGCAGGATTGGGCGGCTTGAGCAGGGCGTTCAGTTTTTCCAGCAGCAGCGAGCGGTTGGGCAGATCGGTCAGCGGATCGTGCTGCACCTGGTAGAGAATCTGGCTCTGGGCGCGGCGGCGGTCTTCAATTTCCTGCTGCAGCATCTCGTTGGCAATCGTCAGTTCAATCGTGCGGTCTGCAATGCGCTGTTCCAGCTGGCGGGTGTTGTCCTGCAGTGCCTGCTGGGCTTTGCGCCGTTCCCCCACCTCCGTCTCCAACTCGGTGTTTTTCTGCTCCAGTTCCTCGCGCTTGGCGGCAAGGGAGGATGCCATCTGGTTCAGGGTCTGCGAGACCTCGTTGATTTCCACCACCGCCTGTTCGGGGATCTGGTGTGCCAGCTCGCCGGTTGCCATGCGCTGGGCGCCCTGCTGCAGGGTTTGCATGGGGCGGACCAGCCAGCGCAGCAGCAGGCTGCGGTACAGCAGGATGATCAGCACCGTGGTGACCAGCACCAACAGTGCCGTCACCACCAGCGTGATCCGGGTGATCCGGAAGGCGGCATCCCGGCTGACTTCGCTGATCACCACCCAGCCCAGCCCGGCAACCGGGGCTGCCGACCCCACCACTGCCTGACCGCCATCGCTGCGGTAATTGCCATGCCAGGTGGAGGTAAAGATGAGCGGCAGGCGGTTGGCGTTGTTTGCCGCTTCACCCGCCCGGCTGGGGTCGGTATGCGCCATCACCAGCTTGTCGCTGTTCAAGACGTAGGTTTGTTCGCCGGGCAGCACCGGTCGAGTCATATTCTGCCATAGGGGGCTGAAATTGACATAGCCAGCCAGTGTTCCCCCCTGGTCTGCCGGGATTGCCAGCAGCAAGTGGTTCGGGTCACCGCGGACCGGCACCATTGCCATCCCGGTGACGGTCTGCTCCCGGATGGGTTGGTACCATCCGGCTGCCGGGCGGGCGTCGGAATTGCCCGTCCAGGCAAATTGGGGAGTGCCCTCCCCGTCCAGCCAGACAACTGCCAGCAGGGATGCCTGGTCCTTGAGCAGTGTATCCAGCAGATCCGGGTCATCCCGGAAATATGCGGCAGGCATACTGTCAATCAAATCCAGCTGGTGAATTTGTTCCTGCACAAAGGTGCGGATTTCATCCGCCGCCGATTCCACCCGCAGGTCCTGCTGCTGCTGCCAGGCAGCCTGCTCGCGCAGGTACGCTGTGAAAGGCACCAGCACCAGCAACAGGACGCCCTGCATCAACAGCAAGCCAATCAACAGGCTGAACAG
>JAGVUS010000475.1 GCA_019136175.1 Chloroflexota bacterium
TTGGAACTGGTGAAGATGGTCAATGCAGAAAATTTTGGTTTATTGCTGGATACCTTTCACATGAACATCGAGGAAGGCAGCATTGAACAAAGCATCCGAACATGCGGACGGCGGATTTTTCACTTCCATGTGGCAGATTCCAACCGCTGGCACCCGGGTGCAGGTCACCTTGATTTTGCATCCATTCTACAAGCCCTCGCCGGTACCGGCTATGATGATTATGTTTCCGGAGAATTTTTACCCCAACCGGATGCTGATACGGCTGCCCGGTTCAACCTGAGACACCTCCTGCCCATCCTGGCTGGCATGGAACAAGAAACCATAGACCCACAATAAGATCAAAGGAGAACCCTTAACATGCATGAGATCCAGTCCAAACCAGCCCCCCAGGCGGAATTCTCCCGGGTGAAATGCATCCAGGGGTTTGAAACCATCCAATCGGAGTATCCCGTATACCTGTCGGACGAATCCAAGCTTTCCCCCAAGCCCTTTGATTATCTTTTCTTCCCCAAAAATGAAGCTGAACTGGCTGCTGTGCTCCAGGAAATGAGCCGCCAAAACATCAAGGTGACTATTGCCGCCGCCCGGACCGGACTGGTGGGGGGATCCGTTCCCCAGGAAGGGGCGCTGGTTTCCCTGGAACACCTGGACCAGGTGGAAGCTATCTTTTATGACCGCTCCAGCGGCGAATGGCGTGTCCAGGCTCAAACCAGTGTGACTCTCAAGGGTCTCGATGCCATGCTGCGGATGAAGCATTTTCTGGATTTGGAAAAAAGTGAAAACCTGTTGGTAAGGCAGAACCTGGAAGCATTCAAACAGGATCCAAACAGTTATTTTTACCCCCCTGACCCAACAGAGATGAGTGCTTCACTCGGTGGTTCGGTTGTCACCAATGCCTCCGGAGCGCGGACTTACCGTTATGGTCCCACCCGCGCCTGGGTGCGCGGGATTCGGGTTTTCCTGGCAAATGGTGAGTACCTGGACATCCCGCGCGGGAAGTATTTTGCCTCTCCCGCCGGGGAGTTTGTCATTTATCGTTCCAGTGGCGAGGCATCTTCCTTTTTCATTCCGAACTACTCAATGCCCAAAACCAAGAGCACGGCTGGTTTTTTTGCAGCGCCACAGATGGATTTGATTGACTTGTTCATTGGCTCGGAGGGTGTGTTGGGGGTTGTCACCCGGGTGGAAGTTGCCTTGATTCCACGGGAGGATAAAGTCTCAATCGTGCTGTTTCTCGAATCCGATGAGCAGGCAATCCGTTTGACTGAGGCTCTGCGAGCGGACAAACGATTGCAGCTCGACTTTCTGGAATTTTATTCAGGCAACGCCCTGGATTTACTGCGAAACCTGCAAACATCAGAGCCATCCACTGTAGGCATGCCTGCCATCCCTGGGAACGCACATTCCGCCATTTTCATTGAAATGAGTTTTGATCCCCGCGCCGAATCACCGGATTACCAGGCTCTTGATGAGACCGTAACCAGTTGTGGAGCCAGCCTTGCCAATTCCTGGGCTGGATATGAAACCCGCGAGCTGGACCGGTTTAAAGTATTCCGTCACATGATTCCTGAAACCATTAACAGCATCCTGGCAGAAAGGAAAAAACAGATTCCCGGGTTACACAAGCTCGGCACAGACATGGCGGTCCCGGATGAATACCTGATGGAAATCTGGGAACTGTACCGCAGCCAGTGTGAAGCCTTGCAATTGGAATGGATTGCTTTTGGGCATATCGGCAATAACCACATCCACGTGAACATCCTTCCCAAAACAATGGAAGACTTAAAAAAAGGGATGGAGTTATATGGCTTGTTTGCCCAAAAAGTAGTGGAGATGGGCGGGGCTGTCTCTGCCGAGCACGGCATCGGAAAGATCAAATCGAAGTTCCTCAAGCTCATGTTCTCCCCCGCCCAGATTGATCAAATGAAAACCGTGAAGGATGCCATGGACCCCCAGGGCATCCTCAATCCCAATGACATATTTTCCCTGGAGGGCTCCCGATGAAAATCGTTGTCTGTGTCAAACAGGTTCCGGAAGTAACCAACGTCCAGGTGGACCCCGTTACCGGGACGCTGAAACGGGAGGGAGTGAAATCCATCCTCAACCCGTTCTGCGAGTACGCACTGGATCATGCGGTCAGGATTGCACAAGCCCTCGGCAATACTGAAATCATTGCCATTACCATGGGACCACCCCAGGCGAGGGATGTTTTGCTGCGAAGCATGGAGCTTGGTGCGGATCGGAGTATTCTGGTAACAGACCGGAAATTCGCCGGTGCAGATACATGGGCAACTGCCTTTACCCTTGCCTCCGCCATCCGGTTCGCCATCCCGGACTTTGACCTGGTAATTGTCGGCAAGCAGGCTATTGATGGGGATACCGCCCAGGTGGGACCGGAAATCGCCGAAATTCTTGGATTGCCCCAAATAACCTATGGGATTGAAGTCGTGGTAACCAGTTCCGGCAGGCATATCCGTGTGAAGCGGGA
>JAGVUS010000263.1 GCA_019136175.1 Chloroflexota bacterium
CGCGCCTGGCTTCCCGTCGGTATTGGAATCCTGGTTCTATTGGGATTAGTTCTGTTGGCTGGGGCGGGTCCATGGATGCTTGCAAACCTTGCGCCGACCATCAATCGTGGTTTCAGGGGATTGGGTTTGATATTTGGATTTTCTGCTGGTGTTCACTTGATTTTGTTTTTTCCTGCCTGGATACTGCGTCTTTTCCTTGGACGCATCACCGGTCTGCAAGTGAATCGGGCGTAATTTGACAAACTTTCTCCACGTTGATAGAATGACTTAAAACAAAATCGCTGTTGAGTAACTCTCATGTTTATTGACCGTTATGGTAGAAAAATCACATATTTACGGATCTCTGTTACCGATCGCTGTAACATCCGCTGTGTTTATTGCATGCCTGCGGAGGGGATTCTTCAAAGCACCCATCAGGCAATCCTCAGGTACGAAGAGATTGCTCTAATTGTCCGCCTGGCAGCGGAACATGGCATTACCGAGGTACGGCTGACTGGCGGCGAACCTCTTGTTCGTGCCGACCTGCCGGATTTGATCAGGATGATTGCGGGCACACCGGGTATTGAGGATGTCAGCTTAACCACCAATGGATTATTGCTGGGCAAAATGGCAAAGGAACTGGCGGAAGCAGGTCTGCGACGGGTCAATGTAAGCCTGGATACGCTGAATCCAGAGCGTTTTGCCCGGATAACGCGGGGTGGCTCCCTGCAAAAAGTCCTGGATGGGCTTGACCTGGCGGAAGTGTGGGGGCTGCTTCCAATTAAAATCAATATGGTGGTTATGCGAGGTGTTAACGATGACGAAATGGAAAGCATGGCGCAGCTTTCTGTCACCCGTGGTTGGCATGTCCGGTTTATTGAGATTATGCCCATTCAAAACCAGACTCCGTGGGGGGAAGGATTCCCCATGCCCGCGGATACATATTATCCCATCCCTGAAATGATTGAACGTTTAAAAGAGGCGGGGCTGCAAAAGGTGGACGATAAAGTTGGCAGCGGTCCAGCTGTGGAATATTGTTTACCGGGTGCGTTTGGACGGATTGGTTTTATTACCCCTGTCAGCGAACCATTTTGCAGTCAATGCAATCGATTGCGGTTGACGGCTGATGGAAACCTGCGCCCGTGCCTGATGAGTGATATTGAAGTGCCGATTTTACAAACTCTACGGGAGGGGGGGGATATCTTACCCTTATTTGAGCAGGCTGTCCTTTTAAAGCCGGAAGCACACGAACTCCAGGATCAACATGCACCTGCTGGCAGGTGCATGCGCCAGATTGGTGGATAGGCGTTTAACCGGTTCCAAACTGACGGTCCCCTGCGTCTCCCAGTCCCGGTACGATGTAACCGTGTTCATTGAGATGATCGTCCAACGCAGCCAGATGAATGGGGACATCCGGGTGTACCTGCTGTAACTTCCGCACTCCTTCCGGAGCTCCGATGATTCCAACGAACTTGATTTTTTTAGCCCCCCAACGCTTGAGAACATCCACGGTGGCGACTGCCGAACCACCAGTCGCCAGCATGGGATCCAGGATCAGGCATACCGAAACAGTTGGTTCGGTTGGAAGCTTGTTGTAATATTCCACTGGTTTCAGGGTTTGTTCGTCCCGATAGATCCCAATGTGCCAGACTTCCGCGGAAGGCATTAACTCCCACACACCTTCCACCATACCCAACCCGGCGCGCAGAATCGGAACCAGACCAATTTTCTCCTGTAAATCAAAACCATCTGTTTGGGTCAGGGGGGTCTGAACGGAACAGGGACGAATAGCCAGGTCGGCAGTTGCTTCATACGCAAGCAAGCCGGAAATTTCGCGCACCAATTCCCGGAATTTCTTAGGTTCGGTTTTGTTGCTACGTAATTTGGTCAGTTTGTGTAGAACCAGGGGATGGCTGGAGATGAAAAGGTTGGGCATGAGCTACTCCATCGCTGATTGTAAATTTATATCATTATATCCCATCCATCCCGTGCGGATTTCCCGGGTATAATCAGGAGTATGACCGATGCAAACAATCGCATGGTGGACCCGGAAGCACGTCCTGATGATCGCTTGGACCAGGCGCTTCGCCCCCGTCGTTTGGCGGACTTAATTGGGCAAAACCAGGTGAAGGAAAATTTAGGGATCCTAATTTCTGCAGCGCGGCAGCGGCAGGAACCATTGGATCACGTCCTGTTCTATGGTCCGCCAGGTTTGGGGAAAACGACGCTGGCACATGTACTTTCAAACGAAATGGGTGTGAATATCAAGATCACCAGCGGACCGGCAATTGAACGGGCGGGTGATTTGGCAGCCATCCTAACCAACCTGCGCGGGGGTGATATCCTGTTCATTGATGAAATTCACCGGCTTGGACGGGCGATTGAAGAAGTGCTCTATCCAGCGATGGAGGATTTTTCGCTCGATATTATTATTGGCAAAGGTCCATCTGCGCGCTCAATTCGATTGAAACTGCCCCGCTTTACGGTGATTGGCGCAACCACTCGG
>JAGVUS010000277.1 GCA_019136175.1 Chloroflexota bacterium
CCGGGGAACAAAATGGGTGGTCAGTTCCTCATGCTGGCGGATGACCGCATTGGTTCCGGGCGTATCTACAATTGTGATTTCGGTAAGAAAACCGACAGGGAGATGATGGACAAGGTAATGATCCTCAGCCAAGGTTTCCGATGCCGGTTCACCATACCGCAGCAGGTTGATGCGTGACGTGGTTGGAGTGACGCCTTCCTTCAAGTATTGTTTTCCAAGCAAAGCATTTATGAAAGCACTTTTTCCGGCATTGAACTCACCAACAACCACCAGGAGAAAAAGATCATCCAGTTGGCGGATGGACTGCCCAAGCGCGTCCAGGTCATCACGGTTGGCATTGCATCCCACCAGGTTCATCCGAAGGTCATTTAAAAAATTTCGTTCCTGCTGAAGAATATGATCCTGTTCTGGTGATAATATTTTCATCATTGACTCCCAGACAGATTATAGCACCTTGGGTGTTGGTTAAAATAACAGGAGCCACCCAATTGGGCAGCTCCTGTATTTTAATTCAATGGTTTGAAAATTATCGTCCGCCGCGGCTCCAACGCCCACCCATGGGCATCTGTCCACCAGCACCCGTCGTGCAGCCACCTTGGGAATAACCACCCCGGGCACCCTGTCCCATCGGGCAACAGCATCTGCCAGAGCCTGGGTGCGGGCTTCACTCATGACCGTCGTGAATTCCTCCAAAGACAAGCCTTCAGCTTCAGCAATCTGCCACATGGTTTCACCAGCAGCAATCCGGGCTTCCAGGGTTTCAGCAGCAAGGTTCAGTTTTTCCGCAAAAGACTGGATCATTACCGAATGCATGACATCCGATAAAACACCCGATCCGCGTTCAGCAGTGCAGGCTGCCCCGTTGCACACACCTGAACCACCAGGTGTGGGGGGAGTATCCGTTTGTGCAAATACAGTCATGCCTGCAACTGCCAGTACCACAGCCAGTCCAAAACCAGCCATCATCCAAACAAGCTTTTTCATCGTTGCGTTCCTCCAATAAGATATTTGTTGTTGATACGATTTAATCGTATAGGTATAGGATACCTGATGGATGTGAAGAACTTGTGAAGAAATTTCACGGATGATGTGAATTTTTACTCTTCACCAGCCAGCAGACGGGCTTTTTGCCACGGCGGCAGGTTGGATTCCTCGGCAAGGATGGCTCGTAATTCATAAATCTGATCGCGCAATGCTGCCGCCCGTTCAAACTCCAGGTCTTTTGCAGCCTGTTTCATTTCCTTTTCCAGTTCCACAATTACCCGCTGAATTTCCCGTTTTGGAAGTGTCCCGGCGCTGTGCCTGCCTGCCTGGTAAGTACCCTGGGATTCAGCAACCCCCTGGCTGACCGTCAATCGTTCCGTCAGGTCATGAACTGCTTTGACAATACTGACCGGTTGAATTCCATGAGCTTCATTGTACGCCTTTTGCTTTGCCCGTCTGCGGTTGGTCTCATCAATCGCAAATTTCATGGAATCAGTCATTCGGTCAGCATACATAATCACCTTGCCATT
This sequence comes from Chloroflexota bacterium, assembly GCA_019136175.1. Taxonomy (GTDB): domain Bacteria; phylum Chloroflexota; class Anaerolineae; order Anaerolineales; family Anaerolineaceae; genus CALMHE01. The sequence goes on from JAGVUS010000277.1 coordinate 1,515, forward strand.
CAGGTGGCGGGCAGCCCGACCAATGGTCTGAATCAGGGCTGTAGCAGACCGCAGAAAACCTTCCTTATCCGCATCCAGGATTGCCACCAGGGAGACTTCCGGCAGGTCCAGACCCTCCCGCAACAGGTTAATGCCAACAACCACATCAAACACACCCAGCCGTAAATCCCGCAAAATGCCGACACGTTCAATCGTTTCCACTTCCGAGTGGAGATAATGGACCTTGATGCCCAGTTCCATCAGGTATTCGGCAAGGTCCTCTGCCATACGCTTTGTCAGTGTCGTCACAAGTCCCCGCTCACCAACCTCCACGCGGCGGCGAATTTCTCCGATCAGGTCATCCACCTGTCCACGCGTTGGACGGATCTCCACCTCCGGGTCAATCAATCCGGTTGGGCGGATGATCTGCTCCACAACCTGGTCCGCTTTTTGCATTTCGTATGGCCCAGGGGTGGCACTGGTATAAACTGTATATCCCATGTGGGATTCAAATTCATCAAACTTCAGGGGACGGTTATCCAGTGTTGAGGGCAGCCGGAATCCATACTCCACCAGGGTTTGTTTGCGGGAGCGATCCCCGTTGTACATGCCGCGCACCTGTGGAATGGTCATGTGAGATTCATCCAGCACAAGAATATAATCACTGGGAAGATAATCGATCAATGTCCACGGAGCAGAACCCTGTTCCCGCTGGTCGAGATGGCGGGAATAATTTTCAATCCCCGAACAATAACCCACCTCACGCAACATCTCCAGGTCATACCGGGTGCGCTGCTCCAGCCGCTGGGCTTCCAATAATTTGCCCTCCTGCTTAAACCGCCTGAGCTGGGCATCCAGTTCATTTTCAATATCCACCAATGCCTGCTTCAGTTTATCTTCCTGAGCAATATAATGTTTGGCTGGATATACATAAAATTCTTGTGGTTCTTCATAAACCTCCCCGGTCACCGGGTTGAAAATCATCAGGCGTTCCACTTCATCTCCAAAAAAAACAATCCGGTACACCCGCCGATCCTCGTAGGCTGGATAGATTTCCAGTGTATCACCACGCACCCGAAAGATACCTGGTTTTAGATCAAGGTCGTTCCGCTGGTACTGGCTTTCCACCAGTTGACGCAGCAGGGCATTTCTGCGGTAGATCTCCCCCACCTTGAGATGGACAACCACTCTCCCATATTCCTGCGGGCTCCCCAGACCATAAATGCAGGATACGGAAGCAACGATGATCACATCCCGCCGAGACATGAGTGCTGTTGTAGCAGCCAGGCGAAGACGTTCGATTTCATCATTGATCTCCGTCTCCTTTTCAATATACAGGTCCTGCTTGGGAACATATGCTTCCGGCTGATAGTAATCATAATAGGAGACAAAATATGAAACTGCGTTTTCCGGAAAAAATTCCGCAAATTCGGCATATAACTGGGCAGCCAGGGTTTTATTATGCGCCATGACAAGGGCTGGCATCTGCAATTCCTGGATAATATTGGCAATTGTAAAGGTTTTACCAGTTCCAGTGGCACCCAACAGAACCTGGTGTCGCTTTCCCGCTTGAATGCCATTCACGAGCTGCCGAATCGCATCCGGTTGATCACCGGTTGGAATATAAGGAGCCTGTAAACGAAACTCCATGGTTCACCTGCCTTCACATATGGGTCAATTGTTCTATTATAACACCAACCACAAGTGTGTGAACCAATTTCGGCAATTCATGCTTTGGGAAATTGCAATGTAAAGATCGCTCCACCAGACGGATGATTTTCTACCATGATGGTTCCACCCATCAGCTGGGTGAGCAGGCGGGCAATCGCCAAACCCAAACCGGTTCCCCCCTCCTGCCGACTGCGGGATTTATCCGCCCTGTAAAACCGTTCAAAGATATGGGGCAGGGCATCGTCCGGTATTCCAGGACCCGAATCGTGGATCATCATTCCAATCGAGGTACCGGAAGGCACCAGTTCCAGCGTGATTTGCCCCCCATCCGGGGTATAACGAAATGCATTGGACAGTAAATTCCCCAAAATCTGATCCAGGCGGTCCGGATCCCCAAGGAGATACCCAGCCTTTCCCCCATTACTGACCAGTGTCAGTTGAATATTCCGTTTTTCCGCCAAAGGGCGGTGCCGTTCCACCACCCGGGCAAGCAGGAGACCGGGATCAATCTCCACCTGTTCCAGGGTGAGTTCCCCGGCTTCCGCCAGGGCAAGGGTTCGCAAATCTCCCACCAGGCGGGTCAGGAGCGTATTTTGATCCAACGCAGCTTGCAGGTTTTCCGCTGATATTGGGTAAACACCATCCATCATTGCTTCCAATTGTGCCTTCTGCACCGCCAGTGGATTACGCAGTTCATGGGCAACATCCGCAGTCATTTCCCGCCTCCGCAGTTCAGATTTCTGCAAGGATTCCGCCATGGAATTGAATGTATTCCCCAATACAGCCAGTTCATCCTTTCCCCGCACCTCAACCCGTTGATTGAGGTCTCCCTTGCCCATTTTTTCTGCCGCAAGCGTCAGCTTCTGCACAGGACGCAGCAGGTAAATCGCAGTTAGAATCGCCAGCACCATTGCAATCACCCCGGCAACCAGTGCAGCCTGGAGAGCAGCTGTGTTTAATCGTTCAATCAATGGAATTTCATCACCCTGGCGATAATTGACTCCCCCTGCCGGAAGCAGGTAGCCAATGATTTGATTGTTTTGATCATTTAACTGGATGGCAGCTTCCAGGTCATCCTTGCCAAGCTGATTACCGACAGCGCTTCCAGCTGTATCAGCCAAAACCATTCCACCCTTATCCGCCAGCTGTAGCCTCTGCCCCATCATCCCACCGCTGCCCCGCCCTCCCGCTCCTCCCATGCCGTGGGAGGTCGACAGCAATCCGTCAACACCATTCCAGGAGCCAAATTCGTTGTAATAATCCTCCAGGCTGGTAGCGAGGGAATCCAATCCAATCATGCCACCCCGTGCCATATACATGGATACCTGCCGGGGTGTATCCATACGAACAAAGATGACCACGCTCAAGATGGCAACCAAACCAACCAGCACCAGGGACAGGAAAAGTTTCCACTTCATGCTTCACCTCCAACCGGAGTTCTCAATCAAAATTTCCTAAACCTGTATCCCACCCCAAATACAGTTTCAATGTAATACGGTTGTTTGGGGTCTGGTTCCAGCTTGCTGCGTAAATTCTTGATATGAGCATCAATGGTTCGCTCGTACCCTTCGTAAGCTGACCCCTGGGCGGATTCCAGTAATTGCAAACGGCTGAATGCCCGACCCGGCTGCGAAGCCAATGTGACCAACAGCGAAAATTCAGTAGGGGTCAGGTCCACCGTTTCTCCACTGCGGATAAGCGTATGGGCATCCAGGTCAATCTCCAGATCACCCAGCCGGATGACTTGATTTGGTGAACCAGTTCGGGGACCTGTCCGGCGTAATACCGTTCGAACACGCGCCACCACTTCCCGCGGTGAATATGGTTTGAGAATATAGTCATCTGCTCCCAATTCCAATCCAATCAGGCGGTCGGTCTCCTCCACCCGGGCAGTCACCATAATGATGGGGGTTTCCGATTTTCTCCGGATTTCCCGGGCAACATCCAGACCATCCATACCAGGCAGGTTCAAGTCCAGCAGCACCAGGTCAGGCTTTTCCCGTTCCCACATGACCAGTCCAAGATCACCACGCCCCGTGGTGATTACAGAGTAGCCAGCTTTCTCAAGGTAGGAACGTAAAATTCTAACAAGTTCACTTTCATCTTCAATAATCAAAATCTTCGTCATGGTTGCACCAATCTTCCGTTCAAGCATCCAAGTTCTGTTCGTGAACAAGTGTTTTCAAAGATTGGATGAGATCCTCCCGCCAGGAAAAATTTTTCCAATCCACCGCCATCCAGTATGCATTTTTACCTGCCCGGATGGTGGGACCCAGGGGAGGCAGGTTTCGGTTTGGGCTGCCTTCCGGTAAAGGCGGGAACCTCAATATCACCTGGTCACTTTCCACACTTACAGAGATCAACCCTGCCGTTTGAGCCAGTATCTTCACCAGCATCTGGTAAAACAGGTTTTCCACCGGCTCGGGGAGGGATCCAAACCTGTCAACCAATTCCTCCTTCAAGGTGGAAAGGTCGAATTCATTCTGCATTTCTGCGATCCGGCGGTACAAACTCAACCGCAGATTTTGATCAGGCACATAATCGACAGGAATGCCCACTGGCATGGGTAAATCCACCGCAACCGCAAGATGCAGTTCCCGGATGCCCAATCCTTCCACATCCGGAGCAGGCAGGGCGCTGACCTTGCGCAACTGCCGGACAGCCTGGGCAAGCAGGCGGGTATATAAGTGGAAGCCAACGCTGGCAATATAACCATGCTGCTGCGTTCCCAACAGTTCGCCCGCCCCGCGCATCTCCAGGTCACGCATGGCAATTGAATATCCGGAGCCAAGCTGTGTATTTTCCGCAATTACCTCCAGCCGTTCCTGCCCTTCCGGTGTGGGAGGTTTCTTGCGGTGGCGGAAGAAATAAGCATAAGCCCGCTGGGCACCGCGTCCCACCCTGCCCCGCAGCTGGTAAAGCTGTGCCAGCCCAAAGGTATCCCCCCGATCAACAATCAAGGTATTGGCGTTGGGTATGTCCAATCCGGATTCGATAATGGATGTACATAGCAGTACATCAATCTCACCGGCAGTAAATTGCGTCATGATGCTGGATAGTTTTGCTTCCGGCATCTGTCCATGCCCCACCCCAATTCTTGCCTCAGGCACCAATGTTTCAAGGTGCCGCTCCATGGCGCGGATGGTCTGAACGCGGTTGTGTACAAAAAACACCTGCCCGCCCCGTTCCAGTTCCCTCAGGATTGCCTGCCTCACCAGCCTCGGTGAATAAGGACCAATGTGGGTAATAATGGGCAAGCGTTCCTCCGGCGGCGTGTTAATGGTTGAAATATCACGAACGCCGGTCAGCGCCATGTAAAGGGTGCGCGGGATGGGCGTGGCGGTCAGGGTAAGAACATCCACTTCTGTCCGCAGTTTCTTAAAATGCTCCTTATGCGTGACCCCAAACCGCTGTTCCTCATCAATAATCACCAAGCCCAGGTCTTTAAACTGAACATCCGGTGAGATCAAGCGATGGGTGCCAATGACAATATCCACCTCACCCAACGCCAGCTTCAGCAGAATTTCATCCTGCTCCCTGGCAGTACGGAAGCGGGACAGCATTTCCACCACAACAGGATAGGCGGAAAGACGCTGCCGGAAAGTTTCAAAATGCTGCTGTGCCAGGACTGTTGTGGGAACAAGGATTGCCACTTGTTTCCCATCCATGACAGCCTTAAACGCCGCCCGCAGGGCAACTTCGGTTTTTCCATATCCCACATCACCGCAGAGAAGCCGGTCCATGGGACGGGATTTTTCCATATCCTGTTTGACTGCCTGGATGGCAGTCAGTTGGTCCCCGGTCTCCACGTATGGAAAACTGGCTTCCAGCTCATTTTGCCAGGCAGTATCCGGTTGAAAGGCATGACCCTCTGCCACCTGTCGTTTTGCATACAATTCCAACAGGTCCTGGGCAACCTTCAATACCTCCTCCCGCACCCGTTGTTTGGTTTGGCTCCATTCTGCCGTTCCCAGCCGGGTGGCATTGGGCGGGTCTGCATCCGGACCAATATAGCGGCTTAATCGGTCTGCCTGGTGGACAGGCACATATAACTGATCGCCGCCGTCGTATTCGACGCACAGGAATTCGCGTTCACTGCCATCCAACATGCGCTGGACAAGCCCTGCATACCTTCCAATGCCATAATCCACGTGAACAACCCAATCACCAGGGTGCAAATCCAGGTAGGAGGATTCTGGAGATTCCGCAGATGGTCTGTGCCGCTGGCGAGCCTGGGGGCGCTCCCAGCCAAAGATTTCCGAATCGGTCAGCAGGTGAAGGATCTTTCCATCCTCCAGTTCCAGGTTAAACCCCTCCGTCAGGCTGCCCTCCCGGAAATCCGGCGGGCAATCCACGCACAAGTCTCCACTTCGTTCACCCCACAATTCTTTTAACCGGGACACCTGGCGGCTGACAATCATCACTTTTTGTTGTTTTTTACAGGATTCCTCCACGTCATCCAGCAGCGGTTTTAAGCGTCCCCCATACCGGATGCCAGGGCTGAAGCGCTGTGCCAGCATGGATGGTTCTTCATCGGTGGAATACCCCAGTCCCATCCAGGCATGACCATCCATGCTGTCTTTTAACTCCGACCAGCTCAGGTATGGTACTGGAAAGTCTTCCGGAAGGACCCCTGCAATCACATTTTCATGCTTCAGACGGACTGCCTGTTCCTCGATTTCATTTGCCACGCTTTCCAACAAATCCAGGTCACCCACCAGAATGCGGGCTTTTCGGGGCAGGTAATCCAACAGGCTTGCCGGGGAACGGTGCACCAGGGGGAGATGAAACTCACTCAACTCCATTGGTGTCACACCAACCTCGGCAGCCCTGCCCGGCAGGATTTCCCTCGCCGGTGTAATCAACAACTGATCCAGCCCACGGATTTTCCGTTGGGTCGCCGGATCAAATGAACGCATGGTATCCAAAATGTCCCCAAAAAATTCGATCCGTGCAGGCTGGGCTTCTGCCGGAGCCCAAATATCCAACAATCCACCCCTGCGGGAAAATTGACCTGGCTCAACCACTACATCCGCAGCAGAATAACCAATATCCACCAGCCACCGCACAAGGCTCTCAGGCGAGATTTCCTGGTCCAACCGGAAAACCTTGCTTGCCTTCAAGAATTCCCGCCTGGGCAGGGTTCGGGTCATCAGCGCCCGCATGGTTGTGATAATCAAGGGAGGTTGCAGAGGTTGTGACGCACCAGGGATCTGGTAAGATGCAAGCAGGGTCAACGCCTGAAGGCGGTCCCGCCTTGTATTAATTCCCCAGGCTGCTGGTTCATAGAACAAAGGGGATGGTTCTGAAAATAAAACTCTCTGCGAGCCGGGCAACCAGAATCCCAGTTCATCCACCACGGAAAGTGCCCGATCCATCCGATCAGTGACCAACAGCAGGGGAACTCCCAAGTCCTGGTGGAGGGTGGAAATCAACGGGAGCCGCGCGGCGCGCATCAGGCTTAATGCAGGTACTTGCTCCCCCTGCTCCATGTTTTGTCGCAGTTGCTGGTATGGTTCCAGCGAACGCAGGATATCCAGCATGGTTTACTCCCGTGCTACTGGACCGTTGTACAGATTCATTGCCTGTTCAAGTCCCTGTTCCAGGAATATCTCCACAGATTCCAATACCTGGTCCAGCACAATCCGGACGACAGCTTCCTCATCCTTGCTGAACGACTGGAGAACATAATCCGCCGGATCCATTCGTCCCGGCGGACGTCCTATCCCAATCCGGACTCGCGGAAAATCCTGGCTGCCCAACTTCTGAATGATGGAACCAATTCCTTTCTGTCCGGCAGATCCACCCGTTGGGCGCAAGCGAATCGAGCCAAGTGGAAGGTCGAGGTCATCATGAAAAACAAGCAGCCGCTCCTTCGGGATCTTGTAAAAATTAACCAGTGCGCTGACGGATTCGCCCGACAAATTCATATACGTTTGAGGCTTGGCAAGAATGACCTTTTTCCCCAACCTGACGCCGTTCCCCAATATTGCCTTGGATTGGGCGCGGCTGAGGCGGACATCCCAGGCACTCGCAATCCGATCAATTGCCATGAAACCAACATTATGGCGGCTATCGCGATACTCCCTGCCGGGATTCCCCAATCCCACCAGCAGGTAAACCATTCCAGGGGTGCTTTCCTGATCATCCTTTGAAGATCGCAAAGATTTCAGCTTTTCAAATAATGCTTCCATGATCAATGATTTCCCTTATCGCTCCGAACCGGCTAATCCATTAACCGCCCCGCATCCGCTTGCGCAGGACGATATAAATCCCAAGAATAAAAAACAACAAAACAGAAATTACAGCACCTTGTTTCAGGCTCTCAATGAACTCTTGTTCAGTGATTTCCACAGGATTATCTGGTAACGGCGTGGAGATTCTTTTGGAACGTGTAGGTACAACCGTGGGAGTTTTTGTACCTGGAACAGCCTTTTCCGTTGTATCCAACGCGAACGTGGGAGTTTCAATGGGCGTGTAATTCCGTACGCGCAGACTGCGGACCACACTTTCCTCCAGCCTGCCATCAGTTCGGCTCACCTGGAGACGCAGACGATAATTTCCATCGGCAATTAATGTGGTATCCCAGGTTGACAGAAAACCCTCCGTTTGTGGATTGGGAATCTGTGCCAGTAAAAACCACGTGCCTGTAGGGTCGTCCTCATAGCTGTACGAGATTTCAGCAGACCTAAAATCAACCACTGCCGTCTGACCGGTTATGGAGACAACTCCCTGCAATACATCTCCATCCACCGGCGATATTATGGCAGGTCCTGTCTCCGCCTGGTGAAACCATCCACCCATTGGTGACAGGATAAGGATTACCAGCAAAATAGAAATCAAGCGGGAATTCAGCACAATGGTTAAGTTTAACACACCGGTTCTGAAGATGCAATCCATCCATGAGAACACAGAAAATGATTGGATTGCCAGTCTCTCTTGACAGTTCTCAAAAACACCTTGTGTTATAATTATTTTTAGATATGGAAGAAACAAGCACTTCACCAGAACCGACGGCTGCCAGCACGAACGCAACATCCAATCCAGTCACTCAACCCTCACCGGAGGAATTGGAACGGAAGATGCGCGTGCGCGTTATCCTGTTTGCCATCCTGATCCTGGTTCTTCTGGGTCTGCTGATTTTCGGCGTAATTATGCTGGTCAAAGCAGGACCAGAAACTGCAGCACTGGTGCGGGACATCTTCATCATCTTCATGGCTTTGGTTTTTCTGCTTCTCAGTGCCTCATTGGTTATCCTGATTATCCAGCTTGCTACGCTGATCAATTTGCTGCAGAACGAAATCAAGCCAATCCTGGAATCGACCCACGAGACCGTAAATACTCTCAAGGGCACGACCACTTTTCTCAGTAATAATCTGGTTGAACCCGTCATTAAACTGAATGAGTCGCTGGCTGGTTTAAAGCGGTTCTTCGACCTGATCCGACCTGGACGATCCTGAGTCTGGGAATTTTAAAATTCTTGAAGGAGGAATGTATGTCCAACCGTGATGATTTTGGAACATTTGTAATTGGGCTGGTGGTCGGTGGAATTACCGGCGCAATGCTCGCCCTGCTTTTTGCCCCCCAATCCGGCGAGGAAACTCGAACTGTGATCAAGGAAAAGGCAATTGAACTCAAGGATAAGACATCTGAAACTGTTGGTGAAGCTTATGCCAAGGCGGAAGCTGCTGCCAATGACGCTGTCAAGCACGCTGAAGCCCTGCTGCAGGAAGCCAAAGCCCGCGCTGCGTCTCTCAGCAAGAAAACCAAGCAGGTTGTTCTCGAAGAAACTTCTTCCGAGAGTTAATCGTTTGCTGCGGATCCAAAACTGGCTGGAGCCATTATGCTCCAGCCTTTTTGGATTCTGTCATTGTTTTTAATACCCCCGGGATGGCTGACAGGACATCCCCCGCCAGAACCGAAATGGGCTGTCCGTGGGTCTTGCAGGCTGAAAGCCCAGCCTGTCCATGAATCCAGGCACCTGCAATGGCAGCCTCAAATGCCCGGACACCCTGGGCACGCAACCCACAAATTAACCCCGCCAGTACATCCCCGGTTCCAGCGCGCGCCAGGGCTGGTGTGGCAATCGGCAAGATGGCAAGCCGCCCATCGGGGGATGCAATTACCGTCAGGGCTCCTTTCAGAACAACCACACAACCCCACTTGTCAGCATACTGGCGGGAAACCTCCCACCGGTCGGATTGAATTTCCTCAATGGACAATCCCGTCAGGATACTCATTTCTCCGGGGTGTGGTGTAAGAATTGTATCAAAAGGCAGGCGTTTCCACCAATCCGGAATTTTTGCCAGCAGCTTCAAACCATCGGCATCTATAATCAGCGGTGGTAATTTGTGGGATTCTGTGCCGGGATTCACTGCCGCGAGAAAACCTGCACCGCCGCCATGCCTGGCAACCCCAACAAGCAATTCCTCAAGCAATAATTTGGTTGTATCCTCCTGACCCCAACCCGGACCCAGCAATAGTGCCGAGGCTTTTACCGCACTGTGCCGCAGCAGGGATGAACCCTCCGCGGAAATGACCCCCATCTGGTCCGGAAGAATCAACCAGGTGACTTCCGGCAGCGAGCCCGACAGGGCAGCATGCAGGGCATACGGTGCTGCCAGAGTGACCAATCCTGCCCCGCTGCGGTAAGCGGCGGATGCTGCCAGCCAGGCAGCACCCGAATAATTAATACTTCCAGCAGCCACCAGGGCAGTTCCAAAAGACCCCTTATGAGAATCCAGTGATCTCTCCGGCAATTGATCGGCGGCAATCTCCCGGGTTATCACAAACGGTTCACCAGGATCAGCTTTGGACAGATCAGCAGGCAACCCGAGGTTGACTATGCGCAATTCACCAACTTTACCAAACGCCGGAAAACGCAGCAAGCCAGTCTTGACAGCTTCCATGCAGATGGTCAGGTCTGCCGGTATGGTTTCCTTTGCCGCATCCCCCGTATCACAATCCACACCGGATGGACAGTCCACTGCAACGGTAAATCGTCTGGGCTGAAAACGACCAACAAAATCCAATATCCTGGCTACTTCTGACTTGAGCGGTAATTGAATACCCGTCCCAAAGACACCATCGAGCCACACATCAGCTGTCTGAAGCAAATTTCCAAGGATCACACAATCCATATCATCTTCTGCAAGGTGTATCTTGCCGCCAAGCTCCACGACAGCTTCCATGAGTTTATCCCCTCTTGCACGCTGCCGCACCAGGTATGCCGCCACTTCCCAACCATTTTCTGCCAGCGCCCGCAGTGCGACCAGAGCATCCCCGCCATTATTTCCTGAACCAACCAATGCCAGGCACTTCCCCCCACCAGGAAACATTTTCCTGATCTCATCCGCCACCCCGCGCCCGGCGCGATCCATCATCATCGAATAGGTTACGCCCCGTGCATCCGATTCTTTTTCCAGGTTTCGCATCGCTTTAACAGAAAGAATCCGCATCCTGTCCTCCGTGCTTTTATTATCCACCTTTCTTATCAAAAGGAAGTTGTATTGATTGTACGCTCCTGCCGCCTGGATGGCAACCGGAAATACATGTGCCGGAGTTGCGTAGAGTATAATCGCTGCATGAGAAAATACCTGGTCTTCACTATCTTCATTTCCGGTATGGCAAGCTTGGCAGTGGAAATGACAGCCTCCCGCCTGTTGGGTAATTACTTTGGCTCCAGCAACCTGATCTGGGCAGTCATTGTGGGGTTAATCCTCATCTATCTGACCGCCGGATACTTCCTGGGTGGTCGCTGGTCGGATCAATCCCCACATTTTGCCACCTTTTACCGCATCCTG
>JAGVUS010000268.1 GCA_019136175.1 Chloroflexota bacterium
CTATGTCAGCATGATTGCCTTCGACATGCCAGTGGCGGGCGGCGAAACCGTGACCGTGGACTTTGAACTGCGGCTGGATGCACCCTGCCTGAGTGTGGATCCCACCTCGCTGGAAGAGTGGCTGCTGCCCGATACGACCGGGGACCAGATCCTGACGCTGGTGAACAGCGGTGCAGGTGAAGCGGTCTTCGAGATCGTGGAAATGGCAGTTGCAGGCATCCAGGAAGCAGTGGAACTGGTGCTGGATGATGGCTCCCGCGACAATGACATTGGGATTGGCGGCACCCTCGAATTCCTGTGGGTCAACCGCTTCACCCCCGATCCGGAAGCCTTCCCGTTCAACCTGGAGCAGGTGCAAATCTGGTTCTCGACGGTCGGCATGGTCAACGTTGGCGACGACATCATCATCGTGGTCTACGAGAATACAACCGGCAATACCGACCCGGCAGTGGGCTCGAACTGGCTGTACAGCTACCCGACGACGGTGCAGGCACTGGATACCTGGAATGTCTATGACCTGCCCGAAGCAGTGGAACTGAATGGACCGGGCGATGTGATTGTGGGTGCAATTGCACTGGAGGTTCCTGGCACGTCCTACTGGCCAGCCTCCATCGACCAGACTGCCACACAGCAGCGTTCCTGGGCTGGCTGGTGGAATGCCTCACCTCCTCCGAATCCCCCGCTCCTGCCTCCGGATGCCTCGTGGGTCCTGATTGATGATTACTTCCCGGGCAACTGGATGGTGCGCGGTTATGGTGAGACGGCAGGTGAAGACATTGTCTGGCTGTCCGAGGATCCCATCTCCGGCACGGTTGCAGGCGACAGCGAGCAGGATGTGACGGTGACGTTTGATGCCACTGGACTGGCGCTGGGCGACTACTTTGCCACCCTGCGGGTGAAGAACCCGCCGGCTGCGGCAATCAACGTCCCGGTGACGCTGCACGTGGTGGAGACGATCACCCGGCAAATCTGGCTGCCGATCATCATGCGGTAAACCAAATCCACAGGGAAGCCGCAAGGCGGACCTGAATTAGAGAACGCTTCCGGAGGCAATCCCGCTCCGGAAGCGTTTTTTATGGTGGTAAAAAAACCCGCCCCCTGTGGAACCATCCCCCGGGCGGGTTGAGATCAAGGGAACAAACCGGTTAAAGCCCTTTAAGAATGGTTCCCAGGGCAAGAAGGACAAAACCGACCAGCACGAACAGGGTCGCAAACTCAGTCAGGATGGGGATGGTGATGAGCCAGCCGAGCAGACCCAGAATGGCGAAGACGAGCGAAACCAGCCAGGTGGTGTACTTCGGGGCATGCAGTTTATCTTTCATGCTTAATTTCTCCTTTTGGATAACCGAAAATGAAGATGAGGGAACTTGTCAGGCAGGCACCGGATGGCGGAATCGTCCGCGTGTGCCGGAGGAATGGTTAATTTACTTAAGCATCAAACGCCTAATATGTCAAATTGATTGGATTGTACCCTGGTTGCAGACAGGGCTGGTCATCCCGGCAGGCTGTTTGCAACTGCTGCTGGCTGGTGGAGGAGTTCCTCCACGGTTGCTTGCGGCAAGCCAAACCCGCTGCTGATCTGCTGGGGGGTAAGCACCTCCGCCGGGCTGCCCAGCGCGGCAAGCCTGCCATTCACCAGCAGCGCCACCCGGTCGGCATACCGCGCCACCAGGTGCAGATCGTGCATCACCACCAGCGCACCGAGCGCAGCGGGGGAATCTCCGCCCCGGCTGGCGGGATGTGCCAGGTCGCGGATGCTGTCCATCAGGCTGACCTGGTATGCCAGGTCGAGGTGGGTGGTGGGTTCGTCCAGCAGCAGCAGGGGGGCTTGTTGCGCCAGCGCCCGTGCCAGCAGGACGCGTTGCTGCTCCCCGCCGGAAAGCTCCCCCATCCGGCGCTCTGCCAGAGCCAGGGTATCCGTCCGCTCCATTGCCTGCCTTACGGCTGAGCGGTCTTCGTCCGTATCCCTGCCCAGCCAGCCCAGGTAGGGTGTTCTGCCCAGCAGGACAGTCTGCTGGACGGTGAAATCTGCGGGCAGGTTGCGCGCCTGTGGCACCACCGCCATGCAGCGCGCCCGGCTGGCGGGCGGGAATTTCGCCAGGTCGGCGCTGTTCCAGCGGATTTGCCCGCCCTGGATGGGGATCACCCCGCTGATGGCGCGCACCAGCGTGGTTTTCCCCGCCCCGTTGGGTCCAATCACCGCCAGGATTTCCCCGGCGGAAAGTGTCAGCGAAAGGCGGTCCAGCACAGGTCGGTTGCCGTGTGATACGGTCAGTTGTTGAATTTCCAGCAGCATGGTGTTTCCTCCATCCGGGGTTTGCGGCAGGGTCATGATCCCTCCGCAGCCTGCGAGCGCCGCAGCACCCACAGGAAAAACGGCGCGCCCAGCAGCGCGGTGATGATGCCGACAGGCAGTTCCTGCGGGGCAAGAATCACCCGCGCCACCACATCCGCCAGCAGCAGTAATACCGCCCCGCCCAGCGC
>JAGVUS010000331.1 GCA_019136175.1 Chloroflexota bacterium
TACCGCCTGCCAACCCCCTAACCCCACCAGGAGAGAACCATGAACAAAAAAATTCTTGCCAGGGTGTTGGGAATCTTGCTTGTCCTTGCCCTGCTGCTCCCCCTGGCGGGCAGCGGAGTGGCTCAGGGCGCCGGTCCTGCTCCGGCAGGTAAAACTTCCCCATCCGCCCAAATCCAGGCGATCCCCGGGCAGTTTTATTACCTGTACGTCCCCGGTTCCGCATTACGCCCCCGCAACAGCTCTGCAGGCTGGGACGTGGATTTAAACGGTGGCTGCATTTACACAACGAACAGTGCGGGGGATGTATTCAACGTGGATATCCAGCTTCCCGAACAAGCCCGGATTCTCTACCTGCGAATGTATTATTATGATTCCTCCGCTACAACCAGCAACGCCTGGGTAACAGCATATGATGGAGAGGGTGGATTCGACGACCTGCTTTATGTTGCCTCCACTGGAAACGCGGGGTATGGCACCAGCCTGAGCGCTTTGACCCCGGTGATGGTGGATAACTTCAGCCGTTCCATGGTGTTAAACTGGAGACCCAATGAAACCGGAAACACCATGCAGCTGTGCGGGTTGCGCATCGCCTACCGGATGCCGGACTACCCAATATATCTGCCAGCGGTTCTGAAATAGCGTGATTTTCTAATGATAAAATCCGCCGGGCGAAAAACCCGGCGGATTGATTTTATTCATAGCGCAGTGCTTCCACCGGCTCCAGGCTGGCAGCCCGGTTTGCGGGGTACAGTCCAAAGAACAGCCCCACCGCTGTGGAAAAGACCGTTGCCAGCAGGATGGCATCCAGCCCAATGGAGGGAGTGAAGGGCGTGTTGGAAGCCGCCGCCACCCGACCAACGATAAACGCAATCAGCCAGCCCAAGCCAATCCCAAGCAGCCCGCCAATCAGGCTAAGGAGGGAAGATTCCGTCAGAAACTGGATCAGGATATCCTTCCGCCGGGCGCCCAATGCCTTGCGCAAGCCAATCTCGCGCGTCCGCTCCGTCACCGAAACAAGCATGATGTTCATGATGCCGATTCCACCCACCAACAGGGAGATGGCGGCAATCCCGCCCAGGAAAATCGTCAACACGCCAGTGATGGTCTGGGCGGTGGCGACGAAATCATCCTGCGAGAAGATTGTAAAGTCATCGGCGCCCAGTTCGGTGCGGTGCCGGGTGCGCAGGATTTGCGCAACCTCCTCGCGCGCCTGGTTCACCAGCGATGGGTCGGCAACCTGCACAAAGATCAGGTCCACCCGGTCCCGGCTGCGGCGGATGAGCCGCGCCTGGGCGGTATCAAACGGGACCAGGATCACATCATCCTGGCTGCCAAACGACCCGCCACCCTTGGATTCCAGCACCCCAATCACCCGGAACGGCTGCCCGTTGATACGGATGGTTTCCCCCGTCACGCCATCCGTGCGACCAAAGAGCTTTTGGGCTGTATCGGGTCCCAGCAGCGCAACAGATGCCTGCCCCAGCAGATGCTCGGTGTTAATGAACTCCCCCTCCACGACCGCATAATTCCGCACAGGCGCATAATCAGGCGTGACGCCGTAGATGGATACACCGGTACGTTCCGAGCCAAATGTCACCTCGGCGTTTCCCTGCAGAACCGGGGCAACCGCCGCCACGGAGGGCGCCTGGAATGGATCTGCGATGGCATTGGCATCGTTCCGGGTCAGCGGCTGTTCGTTGCGCACGTCCTCCTGCATGTTCCCGGAAAACACAAACAGCAGGTTGCTGCCAATCCCGCTGATGGAGCCGGTAATCGTATCCTGGGCGCCCTGCCCAACCCCCAGCATGGCAATGACCGCACCTACTCCAATCACAATCCCAAGGATGGTGAGCCCGGAGCGGAGCTTGTTCGAAGCGAGGCTTTCCAGTGCCTCCAGGATGGCTTGACCCAGGTTCATCTCATCCCTCCACAATCAATCCATCCGCCAGGCGGATAATCCGTTGTGCCTGCTGCCCAATGCCCATGTCATGGGTCACAATGATCAGGGTGGTGCCCAGGTCGCGGTTGAGTGAGAGCAGCAAATCCATGATTTCCTTGCCGGATTTCGAATCCAGGTTGCCGGTGGGTTCATCCGCCATCAAAATGGCAGGGTTGTTCACCAGGGCGCGGGCAATTGCCACCCGCTGCTGCTGACCGCCAGACAGTTCGGTGGGTCGGTGACGGATGCGGTCAGAAAGCCCCACTGCATCCAGCGCTCTGGATGCCCGGGCAATCCTTTCCTTGACTGGCACACCGGCATACCGCAGCGGCAGTTCCACGTTGGAAAGTGCCGTGGTGCGGGACAGCAGGTTGAAACTTTGAAACACAAACCCCACCTTGCGGTTGCGGATATCCGCCAGTTGATCATCCCGCAGCCTGGAAACCAGTTCCCCGTCCAGGATGTAGTCACCGCTGGTGGGATGGTCAAGGCAGCCCAGGATGTTCATGAGGGTGGATTTGCCCGAACCGGAAGG
>JAGVUS010000150.1 GCA_019136175.1 Chloroflexota bacterium
GCACTGCTGGGGTCATCCGCCGATTCCCGCCAGGTGTGGGCTGCCGGGTACACGCCGCAGCGTGTGGCTGTGGTGTGGCTGGGCGTGCCGGATTCGGCGGATGATGTCCTTTCAGACCGCGCCGCCGGTGCGCTGTGGGGCGCGCTGATGCAGTACGCCTCCCGCGACCTGCCTGCCACCGGCTGGACTGCTCCGGCAGGCATCTCCACCGTCACCGTGTGCGATCCCTCCGGGCTGCTGCCCACCCGCACCTGTCCGAGCAGCGTGCCGGAGGTCTTCCTGGCAGAATCCGTGCCGGTTGCCGCCGATTCGCTTTACCGCGAGTATGCCGTCAACCGGGAGACGGGGCTGCTGGCAACCGTCTTCACGCCGCTTGCGCTGGTGGAGGAGCGGGTGTACCTGGTGCCGCCGCCCCAGGCACAGGAATGGGCGCGCAGTGTCGGTCTGCCCATTCCGCCCAATACGTATGATGTGATCCAGGCGCCGCCGGTGCAGCCTGGTGTCAATATCACGGCGCCGGGCTTGTTCAGCGCCGTGCATGGAACGGTCTCCATCCGCGGCACCGCTGCCGGGGAGGAACTTGCCTCCTGGTCCATCCAGGTGGGGGCGGGCATCAACCCGCAGCAATGGGTGCAGGTGGGGGCAACGGGCGAGAAGCCGGTCTATGCCGGTCTGCTGGCAAGCTGGGATACCCGCAGCCTGCCGGATGGCTTGTATGCCGTCCGGCTGCTGGTGGTGCGGAAGGATGCCCGGGTGGAGAGCGCCGTCATCCAGGTGACGGTGGATAATACCGCCCCGCAGGTCGAGGTCAGTTACCCGCTGGCGGGGGCGGAGGTCAAGCCGGGTATTGGCGGTGCGCTCATCCTGCAGGCGCAGGCAGAGGATTCCGCCGGGTTGGACCGGGTGGAGTGGTGGCTGGATGAAACGCTGGCGGGCAGCCGCAACCGCGAGGAGGGGCAGGATCTCGCCGGTGGCGGGGTGCTGTTCAGCCTGCCGTGGACGGCAAGGACGGGGGCGCATGTGCTGGTGGTGAAGGTGTATGACCTGGCAGGCAACGCAGCCGAAAGCGGGGAAATTAAATTTACCGTCGTGCGGTAGGCGCCGTGGTCGGCGCGTTGGGGCAGGGCTCGTCCCTGCCCATTTGTCATTGCGAGCCCCCGCAGGGGGCGTGGCAATCCCTGTTTTGATACCTAGATTACTTCGGCTGCGCCTCGCAATGACATGGGGGGTGGCGACACTTGCACCGCGCCGCGTACCATGCGGTAGGGGCGAGGCAGAACCCTTGGGATCGTGTCTTGGAGAGTTCTGCCTCGCCCCTACAAAATACAGGATTGCCGCGCCGCCATGCAACGACGGATGGGTGGGGACAAGCCCCACCCCTACAAAAAACAGGGGATTGCGGTCGGCACAGAACGCCGCGGTCGGCGCGTTGGGGTAGGGCACCGCGCCGCGTACCATGCGGTAGGGGCGAAGCATCCTGAAACGGCATAACGGTTGAACCAAGACATCTCATGCTGGATGCTTCGCCCCTACAAAATACAGGGATTGGATCGGTGGGTAGGGGCAGGTCTATGCGCGGAGAGGGCGAGGTCAACCCATGCACAGACCTGCCCCTACAAAACACCGGGATTGCTTCGGCTGCGCCTCGCAATGACAGCCCCTCACTAACCAAAAAACTCAAAACGGAAAGGGGATTTGAGATCACAGGGCAATTTCCTGTATAAAAATCAATCCCTTTTCTCTGCCGGATATATAATTACTTCAGGTCATCATCACTGGATGGGTTCTCCAGGAGGGGTAACGGGTGGGTAAACATAAAAAATTCATCATACTGATCTTCTGGATGGGTCTGGCAATCCTTGCCCTGGTGGTCATCAGCCTGTTGATTCGCCCGGACTGGCTGACCTCGCAGGAGGGCATCGGCGGGTTGATCCTGGCTGCTGTGGTTGCCGTGCTGGGGATTGGTCCCAATCTCTACAGCCTGTGGAAGGATACGCATGAACCACCATCCAGAGAAGTGGATGAGAACTCTTCCCATATCACACCCCTCCACCAGCTGCCCGACCAACCGCGGGACTTCATCGGGCGGGCGGTGGAACTGGACGAACTGTGTGCCAACGCCCGCTCCCGCGGCGTGCTGATCAGCGGCACCGGCGGGGTTGGCAAGACCGCCCTGGGGTTGGTGCTGGCGCACCGCCTCCGGGAGCAGTATCCCGACGCCCAGCTCTTCCTCAACCTGCAGGGTGCCTCCGACCAT
The DNA here is from genome assembly GCA_019136175.1 of Chloroflexota bacterium. Classification (GTDB taxonomy): domain Bacteria; phylum Chloroflexota; class Anaerolineae; order Anaerolineales; family Anaerolineaceae; genus CALMHE01. The sequence goes on from JAGVUS010000150.1 coordinate 2,258, forward strand.
CCGCTGACCCCGGCGGAGGCGCTGGAACGGCTGATTCGCGCCTTCAAGCCCAACGCCCGCCTGCCGGAGACGCTGGACGAACTGAAAGCCATCTACACCACCTTGCTGCAGGGCAAACGGGTGCTGGTCTTCCTGGACGATGCCATGGATGCCGCCCAGGTGCGCCCGCTCCTGCCGCCCCAGCCCTGCCTGGTCATCGTCACCAGCCGCCACCGCC
>JAGVUS010000456.1 GCA_019136175.1 Chloroflexota bacterium
GCAGTCTCCCACAACGATAAAAGTATCCACTTCCGGGTGGGCGTCCAGCCAGTCGCTCAAGCCGGTGTTCAAACCGGAGGCAATCGAGTTCTTGGGGAGAATCACCATCTCATGGAAAAACGGCAGAGCCTGGATTTCGGCAACTGGTTCTGCTTCGGCGGTGCCGCGCACGCAGTGCGGGGGAAAATTTGCAAATTCCACGGCGTCCGGCTCGTGGGTGTCCTGGGTCAGCAGGATATGTTTCAACCCTGCTGCATGTGCGGATTGGAAAAGCTGCACAATTGGGGTAACAATGCGGGCAACCCTTGGGCTGGCAAGCGGTCCGCTGACACAAAAGCCTTGGATCACGTCCACCGAGAGGATGGCGGCTCGCTCCGGGGCAGGCAGAGCGTTGGCAAGCGGCAGGCTGGGCAGGGAATTTACCCAATGGTGCAGATAGGGCAGAAATTCGGGATTGAGCGGATATTCTGTCATGGGGTCTCCTTCGTGTATATATTACACTAAATAAGCAAAAAAAGCAAGGGGTTCCATCCCAGGGATCACCCACGGGTCAGACAAGAGGTGGATCAGGGGTTGTCTGCCAGTTTGCCAGCGATCTGCCGGTCAATTTTTCCCATTGGCAGACCTGCCAGTTCCCCCGGCTGCACCCAGCGGATTTCGCTTGCCACCCGTGCATCCGGTTCGCCATCTGCCAGGGTGCAGAGGAACGCGTGCAGCACGACTTTAAAGTGAGTATAGGCATGCCGGTAGATTCCAAACGGTTGTCCCACCCGGATTTCCACTCCCAGTTCTTCGCGGATTTCCCGCTGCAACCCGGCAGGCAGTTCCTCGCCTTCCTCTACCTTGCCGCCGGGAAACTCCCACATGCCGCCCAGCAGCCCATGCGAGGGGCGCCGCGCCACCAGTACCAGCCCATCCCGCTGCAGAATTGCAGCCGTCACCGTCCAGGTGGGAATTGGGGCACGGGTTTCCATCACCGGTCGCTCCTCCTGGACGCCCAGCGCCAGCGCTTCACAGAACTCTGCCAGGGGGCAGAGCAAACAGGTGGGGTTTTGGGGTTTGCATATGCCGGCGCCCAGGTCCATCAACGCCTGGTTGTAATCCCCCGCGCGCCCGGCAGGCAGGTGTTTCCTCGCCAGCTCCCACAGCCGGGCTTCGCCTTTGGTGGAGCGGGCTGGCAGGGTTACGTTGAACACCCGTGCCAGCACCCGCCGGATGTTCCCATCCAGGGCGGCTTCATCCTGACCGAACGCGATTGAGGCAATTGCTGCGGCGGTGTAAGCACCAACCCCGGGCAGGCTGCGATACCCCAGTCCCTCCCAGGCAGCCAGGACATCCTGCTCGCTGGCGGCTGACAGCACCGCCAGGGTGGGAAAACGTTCCATCCAGCGCGTAAAATAGGGAATGACTGCCTCCACCCGGGTTTGCTGAAGCATGATTTCAGATACCCACACGGCATACGGGTCGGGAGACCCGCGCCAAGGCAGCGCCCGGGCGGCAGCGGCGTACCAGTTCAGCAAGCGTTCTGCCAGTGCGGGTTTGGTGACCGTCATGCAGTTAGAACTGGAACCCGCGGCGCGCTTCCACAATCTTGGAGGAGAAGTTCACCACGTGGTCCAACAGCTTGTTATAGAGGGAATTCCATTCCGAGGTGCGCATCACCTGGCGGGCTTTGGATATGGAAGGCAGCACCACCCCCACCATGATCTGCGGCTGACTGCCATAAACAGTTGCCCAGGCATCGGTTAATTCAAATCCCAGCCGTTGGACGCCCGGGATGAACTCCCGCACCATAAATTCAAAATAATCCTGCTCGCGGTCCGGCGCAATATCCCATGTGAAGATCAATTTGACCGGTACCATCGCATCCTCATCCGTTCTGGTATTGCAGAATGACCACCTGGGTCTCTTCGGGAAGGGAATTGATACTTGTTACTTTTAATGAAGGTTGTGCCCCCAGGTCTTTTAAGCCCATTTCCTTCAAAAATCGGCTGAGGGGTTCCATTTTTGCCGTGCTTTCCGGGATGGAATAGTGCATGGGGATGACAATGTTTGGTTCCAGCAGGCTGATCACTTCGGCTGCCTGGACGGCTGTCAGGCTGCCGCCTGCGCCTACCGGAACCAGCGCAATATGGATTGCGCCAAGGTCCTCCACTTCTGATTGAGTGGGAACCCGGTTCAAATCGCCCAGGTGCAGGATGGTCAACCCGTTGTAGTCAATCAGGTACATGGTGTTGCGGGGTTCATCGGCTGCTTTTTTGCTGTGCCCGTTGGTTTGTACCCCGGTGATGAAAACCCCGCCAATTTCAAATTCGCCCGGACCTGTGATCAGGAAAGGGTCACTCTTGACTGCCGAAATGCAATTATGTCCCGGAGAATTGTGGCTGACGGTGACAATGTCGCCTTTGAGCTTGAGCGGGGCGTATCCCACCTGTTTGGTATCGTATGGATCTGTAACCACTGTTGCAAAGTTGCGTTCGGTAAGCCGAAAGCAGGAATGTCCGTACCAGGTGATTTCCATAAAATAATTGCGCCTTTCTGCTTTATTATATCCGAAAATCTCGCGGGAAAAATTGGTTGACAAAAATGGTTGAATTCGAAAGGGATATTTGCTAGAATACAAAGGACGTCAGCTGCACAACCGCTCTCCAATTCCATTGCTGAACCGCTTCATTCCCCGCTGGCGCAAGTTGCTGGAAAAATTGAATAACCGGCTGAGATGTCAGCCAACCCTCCGATTCATTGACTCCCACCGGGATAAATGAACGATACGGTATGGGGAGCAATTCCCATCACCCGCCAGTGCGCAAAGGAGGACTCGACCCGTGTTCGGGAGAGTCTCTTGCGCATTTTTTCGTTTTTAAGGCGTACAGGAGGTGTAGAGGTAACCCCCGCATGATGACCAGCATTGTTTTTCAATCACCACGTTCTGTTTCCCCATTCCATCCCCAATCCGATTTGTTCTACAGGAGGTCAATATGTCCAGGCTTTTGATGCGTATCAATATGACGGATCGAACCGTCACAGTGGAACCACTGCCGGAAAAATATTCCAAGTTTGCCGGTCGCGGGTTGACAACCGCCATTGTCTATGATGAAGTAGATCCCACCTGCCATGCGCTGGGACCCAATAACAAGCTGGTCTTTGCCCCCGGCATGATCACCGGCTCCGCTGCGCCCACCTCGGCGCGCCTCTCTGTGGGCGGCAAATCCCCGCTCACCGGAGGGATCAAGGAAGCCAATGCGGGCACCCCGTGGGCGGCTTTGGCGGGCAAAATGCGCCTGGCGGCGATTGTTTTGGAAGGACAACCGGCGGATAAAGCCAAGTGGTGGGGTCTTCACATCACCTGGGATGCTGCTGCCGGGCTCCCCAAGGTGGAATTCTTTGATGCCACCGAATATACCGGTAAAAACCTGTTTGAAGTTTTCCCGCCCCTGTTTGAACGCTTTGGCAAGAAAGCTTCCATTGCCGGGTGCGGTGTTTCGGGCGAATATGGCTATGGCAACTCGGGCATTGTCTTCAATGACCTGCAATATGACGCCCCCAACCGCTATGCCGGACGCGGCGG
>JAGVUS010000466.1 GCA_019136175.1 Chloroflexota bacterium
AATCCTGTTGACCCCTGCCATGCTGGAACGGGCTGCCCGGGAACTCCTGGTGGACATGCCCGCCGGGGAGCGGTATTTCCTGAACGGACGACTGGAGCGCGGCCTGGCACTGGCGCTGGAGGGAGCAGTCACCCCGCTGGATGACCCCGACACCCCCTGGCGTGCCGACCGGTTCCGGGTGCGCAGCTCCCATCCATCCATCCCACCCTACCACTACCGGGTGGACCTGGACGCCATGACCTGCGAATGCCCGGACTATGCCAACGGCTACCACTGCAAACACCTGATTGCCGCTCAGATCATCGTCCAGGCGCAGCTCAACCGCCTGGCTGCGCGGTATGCCTGATATCCACCACCCCGATCCAGACGGGCGACCTGTCACCGGCAGGCCGCCCGTTTTTTTATCCACAAGGAGAATGCCATGCAAACCCGCGAATATCCCCATGTACCGGACGAACTGGTGCAGCTGGTCCTGACCGGCTTTCCCGCCCCGGGCACAACCAGGGAGCGCCACCAGGTGGCGGAGACCCTGGCGCGCCTGCGGCAGCTGCACGACGAACTGAATGCCCGGCTCCGGGCACATCCTGCCCAGCGTCCCCGGATCCAATCCCCGCAGGAAGCCTATGCCATCCTGACCTGCTTCCTGGGCAACCTGGATCACGAAGAACTGTGGGTGCTGAACCTCGATACCCGCAACCAGCTCTTGCACCTGGTCAAGCTCTACCAGGGCAGTGTCAACTCCTCGCAGGTGCGGGTGGGGGAAGTCTTCCGGGCCGCCCTGATTGACAACGCCGCCGGGATCCTCATTGCCCACAACCACCCCAGCGGGGATACCAGCCCCAGCCCGGAGGATGTCCATGTCACCCGGGCGATTGTTGAAGCAGGCAAGCTGCTGGACATCGACGTCCTCGACCACCTGATCATCACCCGGGACCGCTTCGTCTCCTTCCGGGAGCGCGGCCTGGGATTCTGAGCAAGAAAGGAGCCAATCATGACTGACAAAACCACCATCCATTTGAAACCCTGGGAGAGCACAACAGGAGTGGAGACCATCTCCATCTACCTGGTTGCCCGCTCACTCACTGCGCAGAACTTCGCCGCTCTGCTGGACGAATACCTCAACCTGGGGGGCAAGGGCTACCGGGAGGGCAGGGAGATCGGTCTGGAACTGCGCAGCACCCACCGCACCCTGCAGCGGCTGGTGATCTGCTTTGCCCTCGGGCTGATTGCGGGGCTGGCGGAGCAGGAACACACCGACCCGCGCAACGCCACCGCCATCCAGACCGCCAAAAGGATCGCCGCAATGCTGCAGAACGGCGACCTGCCCTTTGGACCCTATGTCTGAACCTACGAAATCCTGAAAGGAGAAAAGCCATGGAAACACAAATCCCCCTCACCTCTGTTGACCTGAAGCAGAGGATTACCAGCCACATCCAGAGCCTGGCAAATGCCATGGACACCGCCCGTGCCAGCCTGGAGATGATCCGCTACCTGGAGACCTGTGCAAAATTCCACCAATACAGCACCTACAACGTCTTCCAGATCCTGATGACCCGTCCGGACGCCACCCAGGTGGCGGGCTTCAAGAAATGGCGCACCCTGGGACGCTCGGTACGCAAGGGCGAACGCGGCATCCCCATCCTGGCACCGCTGATTTCCACCTTCACCGCCGAGGATGGACTGGAGCGGGAGCACCTGGTGGGCTTCAAGATTGTCTATGTGTTTGACATCAGCCAGACCGAAGGGGAGCCATTGCCTGCCCCGCCGGACTGGAAGAGTCCCCGGAAGAACGCCGAATTACAGGAACGCCTGCTACACTTTGCCGCCAGCCGGGGCATCCTGGTGGAGGTGGAACCGCTGGGGCGGGACATCCAGGGATTGAGCACAGGCGGGAGGATCCTTCTGGACCCGGGGGCAGGCACCAAGACCCTGATCCATGAGATTGCCCACGAACTGCTCCACCACCAGGTGTTGGCGGTGCCGGTGGAACGGGAGGTGCGGGAACTGGAAGCAGAGAGTGTTGCCTATGTAGTTGCCCGCCACTTTGGGCTGGAAGGACTGGCAAGCCCGAACTACATCCTGCTGCATGGTGCCACGAAGGACATGCTCTATGAACACCTGGAGCGGATTCGCAACACCGCCGCAGAGATTATCTCGGCATTGGAAAACGGGTAACCCCTCTTCCCGGCACAAAAACGCAAGGCATCCCTGTCACCCCGGCAGGGATGCTTTGCACCGGGTGCAAACCATGAAGAGTTTAACATTTCAACGGAAGCTGAACGAAATTTGAAATGGAATCTGGGGATTTGTTGTATCATAATACTGTATCCTTTTCCACAAAATCCCACACAATTGGCACAACGACATCTTCAAGCCCGGCATACTAGGGCTACATAAACACAGATATTGTGAAATGGACGCCCGATCCTGCTGGAAAATTAATAGTTAACTGCATA
>JAGVUS010000441.1 GCA_019136175.1 Chloroflexota bacterium
CAGGACCACGGTGGGGGAAACAGCCGGAGCCTGGGATGTGGCAGTCGGCTGGGCGGTCAGGATCATTGCCACCTGTGTCTCCATATCCGAATCCGATGGGGCAGTCTGAGTGCCCTGCAACAGGTCGCATCCACCCAGCACCAGGCTGACCAGCAAAATCAAAGGGATCAACAACTTTCTCATGATATCTCTCCTCGTCTCATTTCCAGATGCGGGCAGCCACAAGCTGCCCTTTATACAGGACGCTGCCTGCGTTCAAAAGGTTCCTAACCCAGCTTGTAGCCAATTTTTCGCAGGAAGCCCTTGCGCCAGGCAATGTCTTCATCGCCTTCCACACCCCTGGGCTTCTCGCCATCCACCACACCCAAAATACCGCGTCCTCCCCCGGTATCCGCAAGGATGACCTGGGTGGGGTTTGCCGTGGCGCAGAAGATGTGGCAGATTTCCGGCACATTGCGCAGGGCGGGCAGGACATTGATTGGATAATACCCCGCGCCCAGGAAGAGGATGAAACTGTGCCCGGCGCCAATTGCCAGGGCATTCTTGCGGGCAAGCGCCACCATCTCCTCATCCGTACCCGTCCAGCGCACCAGGCAGGCACCGGATGCCTCACAGAAAGCCAGTCCAAAACGGATGCCCGGGACGGTGTTGATCAACGCTTCGTGAATGTCCTCCACGGTTTTAATAAAATGGGATTGCCCCAGTATGAAATTGATTTCCTCCGGCTTCTCAATGGATACCACAACCAGTTCCATGCTCCCATCCTTTCCAATACAATCACGTCCATGCCAAACTTGCACTCCCCTGTATTGTACTCCGTGCTGGTGCTCCAATGCAACCATTTCGGCTGCCGGTCGGAATTTTCAACGGATTTTGCAGTACAATCAGGAAAGTGCTACTTTGCCAATCCCACCAGCATGCACGGGAGATTTTTCATTATGAATTCAATTGCCATTCACACCGAACAACTTTCCCGTTCGTTCGGCAGGGTGCAAGCCCTCAACGGGGTGACCCTGGATGTTCCCTCCGGGATCATCTTTGGCTTCCTGGGACCCAACGGAGCGGGAAAGACCACCACCATCCGCCTGCTGCTGGGGCTGCTTGCCCCCACCAGCGGAAGCGCCACCGTACTGGGCATGGATACGCAGACCCACGGTGCTGAAATCCGCCAGCGCTGCGGGGCACTGCTGGAACATACAGGGCTGTATGAACGCATGACCGCCGAGGATAACCTGGAATTATACGGGCGCATCTGGCAAATCCCCCCGGCAGAACGCCAGGCACGCATCCGCAGCCTGCTGGAATCCACCGGTTTGTGGGAACGCCGCAAGGAACCTGCCGGGCAGTGGAGCCGGGGCATGAAACAGAAGCTGGCAGTGGCGCGGGCATTGCTGCACCAGCCTCAGCTTCTCTTCCTGGATGAACCCACCTCCGGGATGGATGCCATGGCAGCCGCCGCGTTGCGGGATGAACTGGTGATACTGGTCCGCCAGCATGGGGTGACCGTTTTCCTGACCACCCATAACATGGCGGAAGCGGAAAAAGTCTGCCAGCAGGTGGCAGTCATCCGGCAGGGGCAGGTGCTGATGGTTGGCTCCCCGGATGAACTGCGGCTGCGCAAGGGCGGTCAGCGGCTGGAAATTGTGGGGCGGGGTTTCAGCGAGCAGGCACTAGCGCTGCTGCGGCAGCGCCCGGAAGTGGCAGGCGTGAACCAGGTTGACCAGCACATTGTGATTGAGCTGCACGGCGAGGTGGATACTGCCCCGCTGGTGCAGATCCTGGTTGCACACGGAGTGCAGATTGACGAAGTCCGCCGGGGCAAGGCTTCGCTGGAGGAAGTGTTCCTGACCCTGATGGAGGAGGAAAAATGATTGCCGATATCATCACGCTCGTCTGGAAGGAATGGAAGGAAATTTTTCTACAAAAAAGCAACCTGCGGGGCGGAATTCTCAGCCTGGCGATATTTATTGGGATCAGCGGAATCTTTCTGCCCCTGCAAGCCGGAAGAGAATGGTTGTCAAGCCCGCTGGGATTGTTCATCTGGCTGTGGTTCTCGGTGTTCATGGTGCTATCCATGGTCACGGATGCCTTTGCGGGGGAACGGGAACGCCACACGTTGGAAACCCTGCTTGCCAGCCGCCTGAGTGACCAGGCAATCCTGCTGGGGAAAATTGCCGCATCCGTGATCTATGGCTGGGGCATGTCCATCGCGTCCATCCTGCTGGGAGCTGTGACCGTAAATATCGCCTTCCGTGAAGGGGGATTTGCGTTTTATCAGACCCAGGTATGGCTGGGCGGTGTCGTGTTCAGCCTGCTCGGCTGCCTGCTGATGAGCACACTGGGAGTGCTGGTATCGCTGAAAGCACCCACCGCCCGGGCTGCCTACCAGAAGTTGTCGTCCATCCTGCTGGTCCTGTTCCTGGTTCCCACGCTGGGGATGAATCTTGTGCC
>JAGVUS010000336.1 GCA_019136175.1 Chloroflexota bacterium
TGAACATGGGAACTTTAAAAGTGATCCAGGCGTGACCCAGCATCACCATGAATTGATCTTTTTCCAGCACATCATCGGTACCTGTGTCACCTGCTGCCAGGAACTTCCTTGAGCTTGGCGAATTCATTTTTCCAATGATCCTGGTTTTAAACCTGGACAGCAGGGATCCCATCCCCAAGCCATCTTCAGTCCGAATACTACAAATAGGATAAATGCGATGAGCAGGTCCTTTTTTTAGGATCCATTCCAAGTGATCCCTGGATTCGGAGTCCCAGTTTTCTGATTTTTCCAGGTCATCAATGATGAATAAAATGGTGGGACCATGTTGGCGGGCAAACCGCCTTTCCTCCACCATCCTGGCAACCCGGGATACAAGCTCTTCCGCCCGCCTCTCATAGGATGGTTCAAATCCCAGGCAATAATCGCTCCAATCCGAGGATTGACGCAAACCATCCCAGTCCTCTGGTTTTGATGTGATTACAACCAAATTGACCTGCCACGAGGTGTTATATTGTATGGCAGCTTCCGAAATCGATTTTAGTAAGTGGGTTTTCCCACAACTCTGATCTCCACTCACAAGAATTGCACCAGGAGATTGGTCATGAAAGTCAAACAACACTGGTAATCCATCCTGACAAATACCCAGGACAGTAGTCTCGGTGGGAAGATACGGGTATGTTTCCATCAATGTATTCATGGGTAACTCCTGTGGATCACAAAACATTTGTTCTATTATAAGAATATTTGTTCTATTTGTCAAGCATCATTATTAAATACAAATTCCCGCCAGATTGGCGGGAATTTTTTCATCAACTCGGTTATATATCTAGAACAGTCCAACCACTCTTCCGGTTTCCAGGTCAAGGTCCACATCATTGAACACCGGTCTCGTCGGCAGACCCGGCATGGTGGACATTGTTCCCAGCAACGGGTACAGGAATCCAGCCCCTACTGAAGCCCGGATATCCCGAACAGGGATACGAAAACCCTTCGGAACCCCCTTCAGAGTGGCATCATGGCTGAGACTGAGATGAGTCTTTGCCATGCAAATGGGCAAACCGCCAAATCCCAGCCGTTCATAATCGGCAATTCGTTCCTCTGCCAGGTCGGAATAATCCACCCCATCCGCTCCATACACCTCCCGGGCTATCGTTTCAATCTTCGTCTTGATTGGTTCATCAAGAGGATAGAGGAATTGGAAGTTGGATGGCTTCTCAGCCGCCCGCACAACCGCTTCCGCCAATTCCAATGCGCCTTCACCACCCAATGCCCAGTGGCGGCAAACAATCGCATCCTCCGCACCACCCTGTTCCACAGCCGCCTTGCGGATCAACTCCAATTCCGCCGGGGTATCGGTGGCAAATGAATTGACTGCAACAACCACTGGAATACCATATTTTCTTGCCACCTGGATGTGATGAATCATGTTGCCCAACCCAGCGGACAATAATTCCAGGTTCTCATCGGTGTATGCCCGATCCAAAGGCTTGCCAGCCACCACCTTCGGTCCCCCGCCATGCATCTTTAACGCCCGGACAGTCGCCACCAGCACTACCACACTGGGAATCAGACCGGAGTAGCGGCATTTGATGTCAAAGAATTTCTCCATGCCCATATCTGCACCAAAGCCGGATTCCGTCACAACATAATCTGCCAGCTTGAGGGCAATCTTATCTGCAACAATGGAACTGTTCCCATGGGCAATGTTGGCAAATGGACCGGCATGAACAAATACCGGTGTCCCCTCCAATGTCTGCATCAAGTTCGGTTTGATGGCATCTTTCATCAGGACAGTCATCGCGCCAGCAACACCCAGGTCCTCGGCATTGATTGCTTCACCATTGCGGCTCAATCCAATGACAATCTGACCCAATCGGTGGCGCATATCCGCCAGGTCGGTTGTAAGGGCAAGAATTGCCATAATTTCCGAGGCGACAGTAATATCAAAACCAGTCAAGCGGGAATGTTCCTTTTCTTCCTCACCCATTCCAACCATAACCCCCCGCAGGAACCGGTCGCTGGTGTCCAGCACGCGCCGCCAGGTAATTGTCTCCGGATCGATATCCAACCGGCATAACCGGCTGCGTTCCTCAGGAGTCAGATCCTCCGGTTCTGCCCGGTCAATGCCCAGCTTTGCCATCCGGGCGCGCAACCCGCGGGTAAAGTGGCGCTTTCCCTGCTTGTCTGCCGGGAATATGCGGTTAAACATTTGCTCATCCGTCGCACCGGATTCATGCAGGATTCGGGCATCAATCGCTGCTGCCAGCAGATTGTTTGCCGCCGTAATGGCATGGATATCGCCAGTAAGATGAAGGTTAAAGTCCTCCATTGGGATCACCTGGCTGTACCCTCCACCGGCAGCCCCGCCCTTGATGCCAAAGGTGGGTCCCTGGCTGGGTTGGCGGATACAGGTCATCACCCGCTTGCCAAGATGTGCACCCAACGGGTGATGGCGGTCACATCAATGTACTTGCCATCCGGAACATCCGCAAGGCGGTTCAACACTTCCAGTTTCACTTTCGCCTTGGTGGGACCGTACATTTCGATTTCATCCGGAAGCAATCCCAGCTCCTCCGCCACCTGGGTGATGGGCTTGATATCAGATTCCTGGGCAATATCAATATCGGATGGCACCGGTGAGTGAAGTTTCAGCTTAATTGGCGTAAATTCCCGCCTATGCAATTCAGGACTCATGTTCAGATTCCTTTCTGTACGGGTGATAATTTTTGATTTGTATGATTATGGATGATATTATCGGGAATTGCAAGTAATTTTAAAGAGAAAGAACGGAAATCCACTTCCGTTCATAGTGGGGCGAGTGGGGGTCGAACCCACACAGTATCTCTACCGGCGGATTTTAAGTCCGCTGCGTCTGCCTATTCCGCCATCGCCCCGGCACCTGTATTGTATCCGGTTTACCGGTTGCGTCAAGAGTTCTCTTTTCCTTTGTAATGGAATTTAACAAGCATGATATCGGGTAGCTTACCACTCACATCTGCGTAACATCATCGCATTTCCCCTGATCCCAGAAAAGCACTGCACCAATGCCTGCCCATCCCCTCCAGGTATGATTCAGGTATTACCGCATATCTTGCCAACCAGGAATATGGATGGCAACCCGAACCCATTCATCTGTTCAATTCAATGCTGGTAATAGACAGGAGGTCTTAATGAACAGGCTAAAAACGGTATCCATTCTTGCACTCCTTGCTCTAGTGATGATCACCCTCAGCGGGGGAGCAAATGTCCAGGTTGCCAGTGCGGAAGGCAGAGATCCGCCCCGGGGAGCTGATGGCAGGCGGCTGGACCAGGACAATGCTAGTGAGGATTTGCTTGCTCCTTTGGAAGTGATCCAGGCACAGAGCCAGGCACCAGGGCTGGTGGATGAAACTCTCCTCATTCCACCCTCAACAGGGTCCCCGGACTCCACGCAATTCCCTGAATTTAATCCATCGGTATCACCATTCACCGGAGTATCATCTGGAATTGCCATCGACAGCCCGTATGGAACCATGTCAACCGAGTATGTGCTGGATGATTTTAATCGGGTGGATGGTCCCATCGGACCCAGTTGGACGGTGCACGATGGCAATTGTAATGTGATTGGAAACATGGCAGCCTGCAGTAATTATGGAAGGACAACCTATAACGGTGCACCAGGAAACGGTGACACAGCAGAGGCGGATATTGCGGTTGTGGGAACCACGTTACAATATACCGGTTTGTTGTTGAACTATGGAGCGGGGATCGACAACCTGTTCCTGAAAATTCAACAACAAGCGCCATATATGGGAAAGTTTAATTATGGGGGATGTTATACCGGTAACAACAGCACAGGTTTCGGGTTGGGCTTTTTTGAACTCTCATCCCCCTTCAGCACCGCCCACATGAAGGCGGTCCGGGTGGGCACCACGGTCACCATTACCCTGTCCAATATTGATGGAGGCACCCAGCCCAACCAGGTCTATGTCTGTGAGGGCGCACCCGTCCCCGAGGGGCAAGGAATTGGCATTCTCGGTTACGATGGGACCGCCCGGCTGGATAATTTCGGCATTGGCGGTGGGTGCGATGATGTTCTCTGGGATAACGGTCCCCTCATCACCCATCCCGGCGGGGGGTATAACGGATTCGATGCCAGTGTCCTCCAAACCGCATTGGGTATGAATACCTACGGCTTTGGAGCGCAATTATCCGTTGGAAACCGGATGGCGGATGAGTTTACCATCACCGGGCATAAGGGCTGGAAAATTGAACAATTGACATTCTTTTCCTACCAGACGGGAACATACACGGATCCCCCTGCTTCAACATTCACAGGTTTGTACTATCAAATCTGGGATGGACCGCCCGATAACCCGGCAAGCAGTGTCATTTACGGTAACCTCACCACCAACCGGCTGATCAGCACTGCCTGGACAGGCAGTTACCGGGTTGTCGATTATGCCATGACAAATAACACCCGTCCCATCATGACCACCATCGCCAGCGCCGATGTCTACCTGCCGCCTGGCACCTATTGGCTGGATTGGATGTTTGACGGTACCGGGTCATCAGGTCCATGGGCGCCGCCCATTACTATCCTGGGTCAAACCACCACCGGGAATGCCCTTCAGTACACAGCT
>JAGVUS010000222.1 GCA_019136175.1 Chloroflexota bacterium
TTGATAAAGATGGAATACCCATCCTTCACAAGGTCTGCTTGTTCACGCTTGCTCATCTTGCCCTTTCCGGAAGGTTTCAGAAAAACTGATAAATGAACCCACTGTGGTTCTTCCCAACCCAATGCCCGGATGATGAGGGCATGCAGGGGGAAGGTCGGCAGCCATTCCGAACCCCGAATGACGTGGGTGATGCCCATATAATGGTCATCCACCATCGCAGCCAGGTGATAGAGTGCCAAACCATCCGATTTCACCAGGATATAATCATCCAGCAGATGATTTTCAATCGTGATCTCACCCCGCAAAACATCATGTACGGTTGTTGAACCCTCCCGGGGAGTTTTAAACCGGATCACATGCGCTTCACCAGCCGCCACCCGGGCTTCCGCTTCTTGGGGGCTCAGGTTTCGGCACAAACCATCGTAATGATAGTTCTCTTTTTTTGCCTGCTGTTCCTGGCGGACTTTTTCCAGCCGCTCTGGCTTGCAGAAACAATAATACGCATGTCCCGTTGCAATCAACTGGCGGGCAACCTGGAGATAGAGTTCCTTGCGTTCCGACTGGCGGTATGGACCTGCTTGACCACCCACATCCGGTCCTTCGTCCCACTCAATACCCAGCCACCGCAGCCCAGCCATCAGCTCTTCTTCCGCCCCCGGCACAAAGCGCTTTCGGTCCGTATCTTCAATCCGAAGGATGAATTGACCGCCGGTTTGTTTTGCCAAAAGGTAATCGTAAAGTGCCGTCCGGGCTCCCCCAAGGTGAAGGTGACCAGTTGGGGAAGGTGCAAATCGTACGCGTGCAGGTTGTTGATCCATTAAAGTCATGTTCTCTCCTAAAATTCCAAAGGTTTACTGTATGCCGCCACACTTTCCACCAATCCAATACCCAGCACAAGGGATATCAGGGAACTGCCCCCATAACTGACAAAGGGCAGCGTCAAGCCGGTCACCGGGATCAAGTTCAAATTTACGCCAATATTCACTGCAGTTTGAAAAAACATAATCACACCCACACCATAGGCAAGCATGGCACCAAACCGGTCGTGAGCATTCTGTGCCACCCGGAAACAACGCAGGATAATAAAAACCAACAAGCCAATAATTAAAATTGTACCAATAAACCCAAATTCTTCGGCAATTGCCGAGAAAATAAAGTCTGTATGGCGAACCCGCAGAAAATGCAGCTGCACCTGGGTGCCCTGTCCATAGCCCATTCCAAACCACCCGCCGGACCCGATGGTGATGAGTGCCTGTTCCACATTATACGTATTGCCATGGCGGGCATTTTCATCCTTGATGATGAAATCCAGGATGCGCTGCTGCTGGTAGTTTTCCAGGAAGGGAAACGCCGCCACAACCGCGCCCAAGCCGCCAATGGCAAATAACGCCTGGAGTTTTGCCGGTAATCCGCTGATCCATAGCATGGAAAACCAGATGACCAGCATCACAATGGACATGGAAAGATTTGGCTGCAACAGGATCCAGACAATCACCCCCAGCGCAAGGAGAAAACTTTTCCCCACCCACACCAGGTTGCGCTCATCGTCGACGGTTTTAGCAAAATAATTTGCCAGAATCATAACCAGGGCAATCTTGGCAATCTCGGAAGGCTGGATAAAAATCACGCCGGTATCAAACCATCTCGCGGAACCAAACAACGCTTCACCCAGGATATAAATGCCGATCAAAGCAATCACTGTGATAATGTAGATGGTCCTGGAGAGAGATTCCCAGAAATGGTAATCCATCGAAGCCACCAGGAGCATTAACACCAGCCCAATGCCAACATAAATCGCCTGGCGCATCACCAGACCTGCAAGCAGTTCATTGCCTGCAATTGCAGAGCGAATCATGGCAATTCCAAAAACAGACAATAACACCACTGCCCCAAACAGCCAGTAGTCAAAATGTCGCCAGATTTGCCTGCGGTTCATGATCGTTCTTCAGCTCACCTGCGGCGCCGGGTTGGTTTCAGGGGGATATCAGCCAACAAACGCTGTTCCCTGCCCTCCTGCATCATGGAAATATTGACTGCATCCGGGTCAATTTCAATATACCTCGAAATAACCTCGAGGAGTTCATTTTTGAGCGATTCCAGTTCCGATGGCGTCAAATCCGTTCTATCGTTGATCAGTACCAGCTTCAAGCGTTCCTTGGCGGAATTTGCACTGGTCGTTTGCCGTCCAAAAAGGCGATCCAGCCAGTCTGCCATATCAATTTCCTCCCGGGCGGACAATTCGGGTAAGCCATCCCAACACACCCTTCCTGCCATCCAGATCCATGAATGGTACTTGTTCCCCATTTAATCGCCGGGCAATATTATGAAATGCTGTTCCTGCCCGCGTCCTGGGGTCAAGCGCAACCGGTTGACCACGATTTGCACTCACCACCACATGATCATCCTCAGGAATTATTCC
>JAGVUS010000295.1 GCA_019136175.1 Chloroflexota bacterium
CCAGCACATCCGGGCGATCATTGAGAGATTCATAAAATATAGCCAGTCCAAGGTTGGGAACCCCAATATCATAGATATCAGGGAAAGCCAGTGCCACATGGGTCTGCACCGAATCCCAATTTTTTATCACCTGGTTGTACTCGCCACCCACATAGCGACCCGGTTTTTCAACCCTGGGAAGAATATGTTCCAGGCGCGCCTGTATTTCATGAGGATTTAGCAATATTCATCTCCCGGCTTGGAATTGAAGAATTATACCCTACTCATTGGAGGACTAAAATGTTGCTTTGTACATGCCGCCATCCACGGGGAACATCATTCCAGTAATATAGGAAGCTGCCGGGGAGACCAGGAAGGCGGCAACGTTGGCAAATTCTTCAGGATCTGCCAATCTCCCAAAAGGACTATCCTTCGCCTGTTTATGAATTTCTTCTTCAATGGTGGAATGATTAATCCTGGCGCGGTGAGTCATTAACTCGGTGACCCGCTCCGTCTCCGTCCACCCGGGAAGGATGGAATTGAACCGAATGCCCTGATGCCCCAATTCCAGTGCCAGCGTTTTTGTCAGTCCAACCGTGGCAGCCCGGATACTGTTGGACAGAACCAGGTTGGGCTGGGGAAGCTTCACTGAGATCGAGGTAACCGTTAGCACACTGGCAGCGGAGGATTTGCGTAGTGCGGGAAGGGCGGCGCGGATCAGGCGCACCTGGCTCATGAACTGTAATTCAAAAGCATATTGCCATGCGGCATCATCAAAGGTTTCGAAGGATCCGGCGGGTGGACCCCCGGCATTGGCAATGACGATGTCCAGTCCCCCGCATATGGCAATTGTTTCGTCCACCAACTGCTGCGGGAAGGATGGGGCAGTCATATCGCCGGGCAACGCGTGGCAAGTGGAGCCGGTATCCTCAGTAATTTTCCGGGCAGATTCCCGGACAGATTCAGGGTTGCGGCTGTTGATGACCACAATGGCTCCTTCTGCTGCCAGCTGGTGGGCGGTGGCAAATCCCAACCCGCGGCTTGCCCCTGTAACAAGAGCGATTTTATTCTTTAGTTTTAGATCCATGATTTGCTCCTTTGACGAGTATCATTAAACCATCTCGATGCAATGATCGATTACTTCCACGTTTAACCAGGTTTGTTCAACGGAATCCAGTACCTGCTGCAGGACGCGCTGATTGTGGCTGGAATCATTACTGATTATGGCGCAGGCAATCACTGACTCCTGCCAGCGATCCTGTAAATCGGTTTCGGCAGCCGAGATGTTGAAATCCCGGTGAAGCCGCGCAAGGATTGGCTGGAGTTGGCTGCGCTTTTCCTTTAAGGAGTGGCAGCCAGGCATCCGCAGGTGGAGCGTGAGAAGTCCGATCACCATGTCTTTACTGTAATCGATTCCGGATGGTGCGTCAACCACAAAAATCATGCCCTTGCGCTCCTGTCTCCGGTTGAGTACAATGACGCATTGTGTAAATATTGCAGGAAAAGAGTTATGCATGGATAACCAGACCCACCCGACCGATTTGGATGCCGCTTACCAGGGAGCCCTGGATTTTCTTTACCAATTTGTGGATTACAGTCTGACGCGCAACTTGCGGTATAGCCCGGAGAAGTTCGATCTGTCCCGGATGTATGAATTGATGGAGCTATTGGGGAACCCCCACCGGGCTTACCCGGTCATCCACGTGGCGGGGACAAAGGGAAAAGGATCCACGGCAGCCATGATTGCCAGTGCCTGCCAGGCGGCAGGTTACAGGGTGGGTTTTTATACCTCTCCCCACCTGATTGAGTACACTGAGCGGATCCAGGTCAACCGGCAGGAGATCTCAAAAGCGGAACTGGTTCATCTGGTCGATGAGATCAGACCCTTGACGCAGGTGGTTGAAAAACTGACCACGTTTGAACTGACAACGGCGATCGCCTTCCTGCACTTTGCCAGGCAAAAGGTGGATGTTGCGGTTGTGGAAGTTGGGTTGGGGGGCAGGCTGGATGCCACCAACGTGGTTTCTCCACTGGTCTCTGTAATCACTTCCCTTTCAATGGATCACATGGCAGTACTGGGAAATACCCTGGCGTTGATTGCCGCTGAAAAAGCGGGGATCATCAAGCCGGAGCGCCCGGTTGTGCTGGCACCACAAAAAGATGAAGCCCGCCTGGTTGTGGAGCGGATTGCAGCGGAAAGGAATTCCCCCCTCACCGAGGTCGGACGGGATCTGTTTTTTGCGCCCTGGTCACGCACACTGGATGGTCAGGTGATGCTGGTTTGGGGGGCGGAGGAGCAGCCCCTTGTGAATGAATTTATCGAGTCTGCCGGACGGTCGGCGTGGGAGCCTGTGCGGTTAAATATTCCACTGCTTGGATACCATCAGGTGCAAAATGCTGCCACTGCATACGCAGCTTTACAGGTGGCAAACCGGGAAG
>JAGVUS010000350.1 GCA_019136175.1 Chloroflexota bacterium
TGTTCCGTAACCTCAATCCAGGCAGTCATGCAAACCTCCCTTGTCACCCGCATCCGGGTAATAATTTGATCATGGAGATAGTATAGCGCAAGGTGTACAATTTCACCAAGAGATTGGATTGACCGCCCACCCACCGGAACAGGAGAGACCATGCAGGATTTGACCGTACACCCCGTTCAGCCAGCCGACCAGGATTGGGTGCGGGAGATTACCATTCAAAACTGGGGGAGCGAGCAGGTTGTCCTGCACCACGCCCTGTACCTGCCTCACCAGCTGCCGGGATGGATTGCCCGGCGGGATGGCGATGCCGTGGGGTTGCTGACCTATCACATCGACGCAGCCGCGTGTGAAATTGTTACCCTGGATAGTTTCCAGCCGCGCCAGGGTGTGGGAACCACCCTGCTGCATGCTGTCCGACGATCAGCCTGCCAGGCAGGCTGCCGGAGACTGTGGCTGATCACCACCAACGATAACCTGACTGCATTGGGGTTTTACCAGAAATACGGATTTCAGCTTTGCGGGTTGTACTGCGGTGCTGTCCAGCAAGCCCGCAAGATCAAGCCGGAAATTCCCCTGCTTGGTGAAAACGGCATTCCCATTCGGGATGAACTGGAACTGGAAATCTGGCTATAATTAGAATCATCAATCATCGGAAAGCGAGGCTACCATGACAGCAACCCAGCGTTTTTGCACCCATTGCGGTCAACCCCTCTCACCAGGGGCGCGGTTCTGCGGCGTATGCGGCAGCCCAATTCAAATCAGCCCGGCGGCTGCCGTCCCCACCCCGGCGCCTCCTCCGCCTCCTCCGGTCCAGGCGGAACCGGTTGTCACCATGATTCCCGGTCTGAACCGGCGCAAGGGATTCATGGGCATGGGTGCGGACATCATTTTCCTGGTCACTACGCCCATGCGGGTGATTCTTGTGCTGGTTTCAACCGATGCAATGAAATCTGCTGTTAATACAGCCCGCGAGCGGGCAAAGGCGGAGGGCAAGGGCATGCTGGGACAGGTGGCTGCCCAGATGGGCTGGGCAGGAATCATCATGGATCAAATCCAATCCATGCCTGTGGATGCATTGATGATGCAATTCCCTGGCACCACCTTTTACTATAACAATGCCATCCGCAAGGTGACCGTCCGAACGCCGATGGACGAGGACAGCAATGTGGCGATGGAGATCATCATTGATGCAGGGGGAGAAAAAATCAAGCTGGAATCCCAGGGTTCCACCAACACCAAATCGGTGAAGCAGGCGCTGGCACAGACGCTTGGCGGAGTTGTACGCTAGAGATGGCTGAGCGCGCCCTCATCCTTCCACACGGCACCCTGCGATACCCGGTCTTCCTGCCCGATGCCACTTTTGGGGTGGTGCGCACAGTGGACGCCGCTGACCTGGAAATGGTGGGGATTGAGGGAGTGGTGATGAATACTTTCCACCTGATGCAAAAACCCGGCTCGGATGTGATCCGGGCGCTGGGTGGGTTGCATCCGATGTCCGGCTGGAACCGCCCAATCATTACCGATTCGGGTGGG
Organism: Chloroflexota bacterium; assembly: GCA_019136175.1. GTDB lineage: Bacteria > Chloroflexota > Anaerolineae > Anaerolineales > Anaerolineaceae > CALMHE01. Next base: position 1,534 of record JAGVUS010000350.1, read on the forward strand.
TTCCAGGCGTATTCCCTCATCCGGCAGAACCCAAAATTCGGCAGAATGGACAGTCGGGGAATCACCTTTCAGCCGGAGGGGGGCAGTCGTAAATACCAGCTCACTCCTGAAAAAGCCATCCAGCTCCAGATGAGCTACGAATCGGATGTGGTGATCTGCCTGGATGACTGCACCCATGTGGATGCGCCAGCCGCAGAGCAGCGCACTTCCGTCAACCGCACCATTGCCTGGGCAAAGCGCAGCAAGGCGGAATTCCTGCGCCTGGTGGAGCAGAAGCGGATGTCCGATGAAACTCGTCCGCGCATATTTGCTGTCATCCAGGGGGGTGGAATCCCGGAACTGCGCCGGGAGTGTGCCGAGGCGTTGCTGGAGATCGGGTTTGATGGGTTTGGCTTTGGCGGGTGGCCGCTGGACGGCGAAGGCAGGCTGATTACGGAAATTCTTGCTTACACTCGGTCATTGGTTCCGGCAGTCTTTCCCATGCATGCCCTGGGGATCGGGCATCCCGAAAACCTGCTGGAGTGTTACCGGCTTGGTTACGAAATTTTCGACTGTGCCATGCCCACCCGGGATGCCCGCCACAACCGGCTGTATGGATTCAACCAGCCCTCCACTGCCCCGCTCGCCGGTCTGCAGGGAGACTGGCTCCAGTATATTTACCTGAACGATGAAAAATACATCCGGGCGGATTTGCCGGTATCCGCTGGCTGTGACTGCCCGGTCTGCTCCCGGTACTCGATTGGCTACCTGCGGCATCTCTTCAAACTGGGGGATCCGCTCCACCTGCGGCTGGCAACCCTCCACAACCTGCGTTTCATGACCCAACTGACCGAACGCATCCGCTCCCTTCCGGAGGCTGCCTGACCCATGCCAGCCTTGCCAGGGGACGCAGCCCAAAGGAAATTGTCAAAACTGTACGCTCCAGGCTGCACCAGGTGGCGGGAGCCTACCAGGAAACCCCAATTGGTTATGTGCAGGCAGGTATCGAACTGGATTCCCTGCCCACCGACCTGCATCACCCTGCCGTCACTGCTTACTGCCAAAAGATGTTATTGCGCCATGCATCCACGCGAGAACGCCTGCCCTTCTTGTCTGAATTTTATCGACAAACCCTGGCATCCATCGCGCCGGTTCATTCCGTCCTGGATCTGGCGTGCGGATTAAATCCGCTTGCCATTGCACATCTGCCCCTTGCGGCAGGCGCTCCCTACGCCGCCTGCGATATCTATTCCGATCTTGCTGGTTATCTCAACCAGTTTTTTGCTCATTTTTCCATTCCCGGCACAGCTTCCATTTGCGACCTGGCAGCTGCCATTCCCGATCAGTCGGTGCACCTGGCATTACTCTTGAAAACCATCCCCTGCCTGGAACAGCTTGACAAAACCATCGGTCCGCGTTTGCTGAAAGCAATTCGGGCGGATCATATTCTCGTCTCGTTCCCGGCACGCTCACTGGGCGGACATGCCAAGGGCATGCCCCGAACCTACGAGGCGCATTTTCGCCAACTGATGGAAGGACTGCCTTTCACCGTGCAGCGATTTGAATTTCCCACCGAGCTTGCCTTCCTGCTCAGCCGGACGTGAACCATGCCTGTTGACCTGGATTCCTGGATTGACGAACTGGCATCCTCCCGGAAATATCATGACCTGGATTCCTGGATTGACGAACTGGCATCCTCCCGGAAATATCAAGGGATTCACCTGCCGCGCGAAACCCTGCGCGACCTGCTGGAGCAGGAACTGCCCCGCCGCCGCAGCCCCAAGGAAGCCATCCGGGCTGTCCGCGAGAAACTGCATCACATTGTCGCTCCCTACCTGGGTGACCCGGATTATGACGCAGCTGCCATCGATCTGGAGAGCGCCTTTCAATCCGGCAATCCTGTGGAGATCCAGTCTGCCTGTGCCGTGTTGTTAAACCAGCATGCCTCCACGCGCGAACGCCTGCCTCACCTTGTCGAATTCTACCGCGCCATCTTTGACGTAACGGGCAAACCGAGGGTCATCCT
>JAGVUS010000300.1 GCA_019136175.1 Chloroflexota bacterium
ATGGATTTCCATCGGACGGATGGTCAGTCCTGCCGGAAGTGGAACGGCATCAATCCGCTCCGGGGTCCATTCCAGCAGGACGATTTCCTGGTGAAGCTTAAATCCGCGGGAGGTTACCAGTTGGGACAGCCACGACTCAAGAGAAACCAGTGCAACAATTATTCCTGCTGGACTGGGGGATAGATGTTGGTAGGCGGTTGGAAACAAGACATCCCACACATCACTCGCTGCAACACCCAGCCGGGTGACAAACAGGCGCACCCATGCCACGTGCGGTGGGTCTGGAGGAATGGCAAGAGCCCCCAGCAGATGGTGATCGGATTCCATCAGCCAGAAGGGTTGTTTTCCCAGCCAATCCATGGCGGGCTTCCAATCCAAGTGACGGTGGATCGCTCCATGAAAATTCAATAATCCACTCAGGGCATTTTGATCTTCGGTTGTGGCGGGGCGAATGATCGGTTCCATTCAGTTGACGCTGGAACGGTGGGGGTGAATTAACGTGACAATCTGCTTGCAAGCCGGAGCAGCCATTTGAGAAAGCGTTCCTGAGGACTTAAGCGTTCCTGGAGATTCAACGCATCCAGCATGGAGGATAATGCTCCCAGGATGTCTTTTTTCCCAAATCGAATAGTGGCGATTCGTTTCAGCACCAGGGATTGGAGGGATTTTTCGCCGCATTGTTGAAACAGTTCTGCAGACCGGTGATATCGAGCCAGTGCTTCGTCCGTCCGCTTGAGGTCTGCCAGAGCGGCTGCCTGGTTTCCCAATGCCATCGCTTGCCGTTTAAGATCCCCCATTTGGGCAAAGATTTCATCGGTTCTGGTTGCGGCATCCAGGGCTGCCAGGGGATTTCCGGCGCGCTGCAAGGCAACACTGCGGTTGTTGGCGATTTCTGCAGCCTGGGCAATCTCACCGTTATCCTGTAGGAATTTTTCAACTGCCAGGTACAGGTCAGCCGCGCGGATAAAATCCCCGCTCTCATACGCTTTGAGTGCTTCTTCCCTGAGTTTTAATTGGGCAACTGGTTGGTCGGTCATTAGGTTTAGTAGGTGATTTCCAGCAATCCCTCGGCAACACCGCGCAATTTATCCACGGATAATTCGCTCAAGCGCATTGCCAGCGTCAGGTACGGAAGATTCACCGGACGACCTACAAAATCCTGAAGATCACGTGGTAATTCCATAAATTGCTTGATGGCTTGCTGTTGGGCGCGCCAACTCCCAATCGGTCCACGCTGATCAAAGAAATCCTCCATACGAATATTCAACGACCCGGCAATGATCTCCAGGTGGGGGATTGGGATGGGGATTTCTCCACTTTCGTATTGTTTAAGGACTGCCTCCGGTATTCCACTTATTTCAGAGAGATCATGGACCGACACATTGTTTTTGTTGCGTAAAACCTTTAGCTGGGTGCCAATCATTCGCTGGCGGATCATGGTCAGCTGCTGGACCTGTTTTAAGTTGGTTGATTCCTGGGCTTCAGACATGGATTGCCGGCTCCAGAAATGTTCCAATGGTATGTTTAACTGGTATGCAAGAGTCTCCAACTCTGGAAGGGATGGTGGGGTTATTCCATCCTCATATTCCTGCATTTTTTCTGGCGATATTCCGATTGCCTGCGCCAGTTCCTGTACCGTCTGATGGGCTGCAATCCTGGCATCTTTAATGAGGATGCCCAGTTTGCGGGTTCGTATCTGGATTAATCGATCGTTCTGGCTCATAAGAGGCTCCATCCCCTTTGTTCGGTATGCCTTCCAGTAAAAGGATTATAGCACTTTTCCATTTGTGATTAGCGTCGGCGACCGCCGCCCAGCATATCAGATAAATTTGCGCCAAACATTTCCGGACCCAGCTTGAAACCGGCTGCTTCCAGGCGCGGACCAAACAAAGGACGGATGCCGGTGGGTTTCAGGTCTCCGAGGACTTTGCCATCCTGGGTGATACCGGTTTGTTCAAAGCGGAACACTTCAGTCATGACAACGGTATCGCCTTCCATGCCAGCAACCTCAGTGATGGATGTGACCTTTCGGCTGCCATCCTTCAGGCGGGATTGCTGGATGATGAGATCGATGGCTGAGGCGATCTGTTCGCGCAGTACCTTAACGGGCAGTTCCATCCCGGACATCATGCACATGGTTTCCAGGCGGGAAATGGCATCCCGGGCTGTGTTGGCATGCAATGTGGTCAATGATCCGTCATGTCCGGTATTCATTGCCTGCAGCATGTCCAGCGCTTCACCACCGCGGACTTCACCCACGATGATGCGATCCGGGCGCATACGCAGGGAGTTGCGAACCAGGTCCCGTGTGGTAATCTGGTGTTTTCCTTCGGCATTGGGCGGTTTGGTTTCCATGCGGACGACATGTTCCTGCTGCAGTTTTAATTCCGCCGCATCTTCTATCGTGACAATTCGTTCATCGGTCGGAATGAAGCCGGACAAAATATTCAAAAGGGTGGTCTTGCCGGAACCCGTTCCTCCGGAGATGATAATATTCAGCCGGGAGATCACACAGGCTCGGATGAAGTCTGCCATGGGGCGGGTGATGGAACCCAGCTTGATGAGTTGATCAATCGTCAGCTTGTCTTTTTGGAATTTCCGGATGGTAATGGATGGACCGTCAATTGCCACCGGGGGAATGACTGCGTTCACGCGGGAGCCATCAGGGAGGCGGGCATCCACGGTGGGGCTTTCCTGGTCAATACGCCGCCCCAGGGGGAGGATAATTTTCTCGATGACGCGGATGACTGCCTGATCATTATCGAAGGTAATATTGGTTTTTTGGATTTTTCCATTCCGCTCAATATAGACGGATTTGCATCCGTTCACCATCACTTCGCTGATTTCCGGATCGTCCAGAAGCGGTTGGAGGGGACCAAATCCCATCAAGTCATCCATGATGTCGTGGAAAAGCTGGTCACGTACCGTGGTGGGGAGGGAGAGACGCAGGCTGTCGTATGCCTGCTGCATGATCTCCTGGATGGCAGCCCTTCGATCGGTTGCCACGATGGGACGCGATTCCAGTTCACGAGAAATCAGGTTTAATAAATGCTCTTTCAGCCGAATGAGATCGGCTTGACGAAAGGATGCCTGACCGGGATAGTTCATCCGTTATCCTCCGGGGCAATCAGTTCCAACGTGGGCAGGATCCAAATAATGTGTGACCGATTGATGGTCAAAAACCGGGTAGTGTATGCCAAGCTGCCTTCAGCAGTGAAAACCGATGCGTTTGTGATTGCCAGAAAATTGGCGGATGTTTCCAATTCATCAATTAAACGTGTCTCCGGGCGAAGGTGAATTTCTCCTTCCACCCGGTTCATGATGGTTTGAATGATTACCCGGACCGGATCCTTGGAAATGACAGGAGTATAGATTTTCCCCTTTTCTTCAAATTGAGTAACCATGGAATGGTTTATCCTTCCTTGTTTGGGTTGATGGTGTCGAGTGGGGGCATGAGGTATCCCAAACCGGCACGGGTGACAATGTGTTGGGGAGAGTGGGGATTGTCCTCCAGCTTTTGGCGCAGCCGGGCAATGCTTACCCAAAGAATTTCCTTATCTTCACGATAAGAATCCCCCCATACTGCCAGGAGTAACTCTTCGGCGTTCAGCACCTGCCCCACGTGGTGAGCAAATTGAATGAGTAAACGATATTCTGTGGCGGAGAGATAGATGGGACGGTCATCACGCCAGACTTCTGCGCGGGCAAAATCAATCCGCAGGTTGCCATGGCTGAAATACCTGCTTTGGGTGATTGATTCCGTATTGACTGCCCGGCGCAGGACTGCCCGAACGCGCGCAACCAGTTCAGTCGCCGAGAAAGGCTTGGCGACATAATCATCGGCACCTGCATTCAAGCCGCGAACACGATCGTCCTCCTCGGCTTTGCCGGTCAGCATAATAATCGGGACGGAGGAAAACTGCCGGATTCGTTCACAGGTGGAATATCCATCCAGGCGGGGCATCATGACGTCCAGGATTACCATATCCGGACGGCGATTGGCAATCATCTCAATTGCCTGTTCACCATCACCGGCTGTGGATATTTCGTACCCCTCAGATTCGAGGTTGACCCGGAGTAAATGCTGGTACCGGATTTCATCATCAACAACAAGGATATGTGGTTTCATTTTTTACCCCATCATCATTCCGTTTTGAGGTTGATTAATTGGAAGTGCAATTGTGAATGTGGTGCCCTCACCAGGTGTGGATTCAACGTTGATGCTGCCGTGATGGGCATGGATGATTTGCCTGCAAATAAACAAACCCAACCCGGAACCGTAAACCTGTTTCTCGCGTTCCGGATTGCGGAAAAATCGTTCAAATATCAACTCCAGGTATTTCTCCGGGATTCCCGGACCTTTGTCGGCAACATCTATAAATACTTGTGAATCCTGGTGGTGAACTGTAATGATTGCAGGAGACCCTTCAGCATATTTTTCAATGTTGTTCAGCAGGTTTTCGATGACCTGGGTCAACCGCCTGGCGTCTGCGATGATGGGCGGTACGGGAGGATTAATCTGGAGAAGGATTTCCAACCCCGGGTGGTGCAGCCTGGAACGCGTGATGATGTCGTTCAATACTGCTTCCACGCGAACAGGTTGGAAATTCATGACGATCAAGCCGGTCTCCAACCGGGCGGAATCGAGCAGGTTTTCAATCAGTTCCTGGAGGCGATCCGTCTCCTGATCAATGATCTTCAGAAATTCCTGCTGGGTGTCGGCATCCCATTGCTTGTCTGTCCGCAACAGGGTGGTGGTATACCCCTTGATAAACCCCAACGGATTCCGAATTTCGTGGGAAAGAGTCGATATGAAATCTCCCTGGATGCGCAGCGTCTGGCGCAGTGATTCCACGGTGGACAATTCCGTTTCCCTCTGTTGAACAGCGATCAAAAGGGCAATTTGTTGACCGAGGTATTCTGCAAACTGGGTTTGAGTTGGGGTAAATGGAGGGCTGCCAAAGCGAATAAAGATGATTGTTCCCAGAATTTGCTGATTGGCAATCAATGGTACCCCCAGGATGAAGGGGCGCTCCAGACGATCCATGGCGGGATCATCGGGTGGTTCCTGGAGGATGGTCGATCGTTTGAGCATTACCTGGCTGGAAAGATTTTCCCCCCAGGCAACATCCGCTTCCCGGGAATGCCCCCGACCAGCTGCTTTTGCATACCCAACGTCCAGCGTGCGCCTGGTTGTGTCGAGAAGATAAACAGCCACATTATCAAAGATGAATACCTTCCGCACCTGGCTCAGGATTTGATCCAGGGCTGATTTCCAGTTCCCTGCCTGTCCAATGATTCGACTGATCAGGTATACATGGTCAAATTCAATCGGGGGGAGGGGCGAAGGCTCCACTTTCATCAGGTTTCATTATATAGTATTTTGAATAATTGTGAGTGAAAAAGAGAATGTGGATCCCTTCCCCGGCTCGGATTCAATGCTTATTGAACCCTGGTGTGCTTCGACAATCTTTTTTGCAAGCGTCAAGCCCAACCCGGTACCCCCATACCGGCGGGTAGAGGAGCCATCCAGTTGGTGGAATGGTTCAAACACTTCCTCCAGTTTGCCGGGAGGAATGCCAATCCCTGTATCGGAGACCGAAATGTGCAAAAATGTGTCGTCTGCCCGGCAGGTAAGCTGTACCATGCCGCCTGGGGGGGTAAATTTTATGGCGTTATCCAATAATTGGGAGATGACCCACTCAATTTTCTCCTCATCGGCAAGGACAATGATTTCTTCTTCAGGAAGCATGGAAGTAAACAGGATCCCTTTTGCTGTTGCCTTCTGATGGGCTGCTTCCACAGGATGACTGCACGCCTGTAGAAAATTGACTGGTTGCAGAACAGCCTGGATATCGCCCCGTTCCACCAGTGAAAACTGGATTAGATCCTGGATCAAATGATCCAGTCGTTCCGCCGCCTTTTGCATCACCTGGACTGCCTGTGCCTGGTCCGGTGTTAATGGTCCAAGATCCTGGGTGGAAAGCAGGTCAACATATCCGGTCAGGTGGGTGAGCGGTGTACGCAGTTCATGCGAGATATTGGCGATGAAATTGCTCTTTAATCGCGTCAATTCAGAGAGTCTATCCAGCGCAGACCGTAATTCCTGGGTGCGTAATTGCACACGAATTTCCAGCTGCCGGTTGCTGTCTTCCAGCGCGTTCCGGAGTTGTAGTATCTGTTCGGTAACAATCCGATCCAGAGTCTCTTGGTTGATAGCCCCCATCTCCACAAGAATTCTGCCGAGTAGAACTTTCCGCCCGCCTTGTCGTAATTCTCCCTGCCGCTGCAGGGCATCTTCCAGTTGACCAGGTGTGATCAACTTCCTTTCCACCAGGGCATCACCCAAACGCGGAACCAATGATTCCGGCGTCAGGGGACCTGTGGGGGTGGGGTGTCGCGGGGTTTGGCTGGTCATTTCGTCCAAAACCATTGACCACCAATCATTGTGGCAGACGGAGTCAGTGTCCATAGTTCACTGGCTGGAACCTGGAAGGGATCAGTGGGCAGAACGATCAAATCTGCCAGGAAGCCTTCTGCCAGTATCCCTGCTTGGCTTTCCAATCCGGCAGCAAATGCCGGACCAGTGGTGAAACCATGCAAGGCATCCAGTAAAGAAATTCGCTGTTCCGGGTTCCACCCCATTGGACCGGGATCTCCAGATATTCGCTGACGGGTGACCGCTGCATGCAGCCCCAGGAAAGGATTGGGAGACTCCACCGGTGCATCGGACCCAAATACCAGTCGTGCACCGCTTTCTAAAAGAGAATGGAAGGGATAAGCAAGCCTGGCACGTTCCCCCCAGTAGTGGTCTGCCGTGATCATGTCGGAAGGGGCATGGATGGGTTGGACAGAGGCAAGGATATCCAGATCTGACAAACGTTGGAGGTCCTGGGTGTTTAAAAGCTGGACATGTTCAATCCGGTGACGTAAATGTGGGATTTGGTGGGTCTTTTCAAACGCCCGGATTTTCGCATAGCCATTTAAAACGGTGCGGTTTGCCCGGTCACCAATGGCATGGACAGCCAGGCTGATTCCATTTTTTACCGCCTGGATGCCAATTTCAACAATCTGGTTTTCATCCAGTAACAGGATACCACTATTGGAGGGATTGTTTCCATAGGGTTCCAACATTGCTGCTGTCTGCGGACCCAAGGCTCCGTCAGCGAAAAGTTTCAGGGAACCCATGCGAAGGAGAGTGCTGCCGAAACCCGTCTGCAAACCAAGCTGGATGGCATCTGCCAGATTTTCATAAGGGATTCCTTTGACCACCCGCAAGTGTAATTTTCCAGCCTGTGCCAGGCTTTGCAGAGCCTGGAAGCATTGAATGCGGTCAAAATCGTGGACACCCGTAATGCCCATTTTCATCAAGTCAAATTGGGCGGAAGCAATTGCATCTTCAACCTCATGATCGCCGGGCTTGGGGATGGCACGTTCCACCAACCCCATGGCGGACTCGAACAGGATGCCAGTGGGCATGCCCTGCTCATCGCGCTGGATGATACCGCCTGGCGGATCCTGGGTGGACTCCGAAATTCCGGCAGCCTGTAATGCCGCCTGGCTTGCCCAGCTGGCGTGCAGGGATTTGGCGGTCAGGTACACTGCGCGTCCGGGAGCAACAGTTTCCAAATCCCGGGTGGTTCCGAACCCGCCTTCCCATAGGTTTTGATTCCAGCCATGCCCCAGGATCCAGGATTCGGGATCGGTTTTTTTTGCGCGTTCCGCAACCCTTTTGAGGCATTCCTGCAAGGTATCGGTTTCACAATCAATTTTTTGTAAATTCAGTGCGTACGTTTGCAGGTGAATATGTGCGTCGGTCAGCCCGGGGATAATGGTTTGTCCCTGCATGTCCTGCCAGGTGGTGCGCGCATTAGCCAACGGCTCCATATCCTTGCAGCTGCCAACAGCAAGAACCCTTCCACTGCCAATCGCAATACAATCAGCTTCCGGCTGGCGGGGATTCAGTGTGTGGATATGGGCATTTGTCAGGATGAGCATTATTCCTCAACGAGCCGGTTAATCAAAGCGGTTAATTCTTCATCGGAGTAATAATGGATGATCATGCTGCCACCTTTTTGTCCATGGCGCAGCACCACCTTGGTTCCCAGGCTGTCCTGTAATCTCTGTTCCAGGGCGCGGATCTCTGGAGCCGGTTCCTTCCTTGGGGGGATTTCCGGTCGGTCGCCCTTGTATTTGTTCACCAATGCCTCGGTTTGCCTGACATTCAGCTGCAAGTTCAACACGGTTTGTAGCGCGGCAATCTGTGCCTGGGAAGTTGGCAAACCCAGTAATGCGCGTGCGTGTCCCTCGGTGATATCCACATCCGCCAGGGCTTTACGCAAGGGAGCGGGAAGATCCAACAATCGAAGGGTATTGGTGACTGCCGGGCGGCTTTTCCCCACCCGGAGGGCAATTTCCTCGTGGGACAAGCCAAAGATTGTCACCAACTGGTGGTATGCTTCGGCTTCTTCCAGCGGAGAGAGATCCGACCGTTGGATATTCTCAATCAATGCCAGTTCCAGCCGTTCCTGGTCGGTTGCCTGCCGGATGATGACCGGCACAGCATCCAAACCAATCATTGCCGCTGCCCGCAACCGGCGTTCCCCGGCTATGAGAATGTAAACATCCTGGTTGGGATCATATGTGACAATTAATGGTTGAAGGATGCCATGTTCCCGAATGGAAGCAGCCAGTTCAATCAATTCTTTTTCATCCATTTCCGTGCGGGGCTGCCGCGGGTTGGATTGTATTTTTCGGATGGGAACGGAGGTGGTTGATCCCTCCGACGGGGAGTCTCCTCCGGGGATGAGTGCATCCAGACCTCTGCCTAAACCACCTTTTCGTGCCATGGGAACCTGCCTTATGGTTGAATTTCCGGTACCAGGACTCCATCCTGCTGCAGGATTTCCCTTGCCAGGGCTGCGTAACTGTGGGCGGCATTGGATTCTGGTGCATAATGCGAAATCGGCAAACCGCGCGATGGGGCTTCCGCCAGGCGGATGGAGCGTGGAATGATGGATTGGAAAACCTTGTCTGGAAAGTGGCGGCGTACTTCAGCCACAACATCCACAGCCAGGTTGGTGCGTCCATCATACATTGTCAGGATCACCCCCCGAATTTTAAGCTGGGGATGAAGAGAATTCTGCACCCGGTGAACGGTTTGCAGCAGCATCCCCAATCCTTCCAGGGCGAGATATTCGCATTGGACAGGGATGAGGATGCCATCCCGGGCTGCCACGAGACCATTGACGGTCAGTATGCTCAGCGAGGGTGGACAGTCGACCAGGATATAATCATAACGGTCGTGAACTGCAGCAAGGGCTTTTTTGAGTTGATTTTCACGGTTGGGTAGATCAATCAATTCCACCTCGGCACCCGCCAGCGCAGGAGAGGATGGCAGCAGGGAGAGTTTGAGACGGGGATTGTGCAGGATGGTTTGTGGTCCGAGAGACACATCCCCAATCAGCACCTCGTAGGTGCCGGATTTTACATTCCGTTTGTCAATCCCGAGAGAGGAAGTGGCGTTTGCCTGCGGATCCAGGTCAACCAGCAGGACTTTCTGACCATATGCCCCCAAGTATGCCCCCAGGTTGATGGCACAGGTGGTTTTTCCAACGCCTCCTTTTTGGTTCACCAGGGTATAGATCCGCGCCATGGGTTAAACCTTTGGCAGGACTTCCAGCAGGGCTGCCTGCACTTCTTCCGGAGTAGGAACACCGTCCAGCCGCCGCCGCGTGACTGACCTGGCAGCCAGCTGGGTGGCAAACCGGGCAGCTTCCCAGGGATCTTTGGTGGCGTGCAGGCGGGCAAAGAATGCGGCAGCAAAGATATCCCCCGCGCCGATGGGATCCACTTCCACAACAGAGGGTGGGCGGAAACGCCGCAGGTCGCCATTCCAATACAGGCGGGCACCTGCATTGCCCTCGGTTATCACCAGGATGCGAATGGAGGTGACCAGGTCATCCACACGTGATTCATCGCCTCCCAGGTCCTCAATGCTTAGAACTGCTGCAGTGGATTGCTCCAGCACAAATTGGGATTCCAGCCAATCGCAGGGGCGGACGCGTCCTTCCTGGTCCCACTCCCGCAGCCAGCCCTGGGGAGTGACCCCAATCAGGCTGTTGGGAAATGCCCGCACGATCTTGGGATCCACCTCCTGGGCAATGGGTGCAAGCTGTACGATGGGCGTATTCAACCAGGTGGTTGGAATCATGCTGGCATCCAACGGGGTTGCCAGGTGGTGGAGGTACTGAATGCGACCTTCGGGGAAATATAAATTTTCAAATGTGGTGCATTGATCGGAGGCATGCCGCACAACGGTGATGCCATCCAGTGCACCCAGGTCGGCTTCAGGAGAGCAGGACGTGAGTACACCAACCCGCAGTTCCATCGACAGGGCTGTCAGTGATGAAAATGACGCCGTTCCACCCAGTTGGTACCCTTCCGGGGTCATATCCTGGGTGATATGTCCGATGACAAGATAATCAATTGGTTCCAGTCTCGATAAATTCAAGGTCATCCAGGTTCTCCGGGCTCTTCGAGGAGTTCCCCCTCATCCGGTAATGGGGTTTGAAGTGCGTCATCCAGTGTCATATTTTCCCGCCGCGACCCTGGAGCAGCCGTGGCGCAGGAAGGACAGAGATCCCAGGCAAGTTCCATCAATTTTCCACAGTTGTGACAGCGCTTGCGGAGACGAGTGTGGCAACTTGGACACGCAACCCAATCCGCTTGGATGCGCCGTCCGCACCCCGGGCAAAGGGGATTATCCTCGATGGTTTGAAGGAGGGCTTCCTCTTCCAGGGTTTGCTGATACTCCTCCTCGGTGGTCCGTTGGGGGCGCAGGATCAGGTAGATGATGATGCCGGGCAGGAATAGAATGGCAACCACAAGAACAGCCAGGATGTGTGAAAGAGCGTCCCGCGAGCGTTTACGGATGTCCCGGTACGTCCAGAAGACCAGGCTTAACCACAACGCGGCAATAAACGCGGCGGAAAAGGCAGTTGCCACAAGAAAAATGGTGCTGGTAAGATTGGGATCGAAATTCATAGTCCGTCTCCAATGGTGGAATTATAGCATGGAGAGCGGTTTTCTGGAGGAAGGGCATCTGCCTGAACTTGCCCTTTTGTTCTTCCTCAGGTATAGTATTTCCAACCAAAATCATCTTTGCTGCACCCGGGAGGATCAAGTTATGAGGGAAGATCGCCCTGCTTACCGAATCACCGACCTGGATATTGGGGAACGCCCGCGGGAAAGGCTGGAACGACTTGGTGCCAATGCCCTCAGCACGGCAGAACTGTTGGCAATCCTGTTGCGCACCGGGCTGGAAGGCGAAAATGCCGTCCAGATGGCGAGCCGCTTGTTGAATGATATGGGCGGGTTGAACGGCTTGCAACGAGCCAGTTTTGAGGATTTGCGCCAGCAGCATGGCTTGGGGACAGCCAAGGCTGCCCAAATCAAGGCTGCAATTGAATTGGGCAGGCGGCTGGCTGTTTCAACCAATGATGAACGACCGCTGATTCAAAGTCCGGAAGCAGCAGCAGACCAAGTCTCATATGAAATGAGCGGGTTGGCAGAAGAGCAGCTCTGGGTGTTGGTACTGGATAATAAAAACCGGCTCATCCACGTGGACCGCCGGTACAAGGGAACCGCCAACAGCTCGCAGGTGCGGGTGGGTGAATTGTTTGAGGAAGCCATCCGCCGTAAAGCGCTGTCCATCATCCTGGTTCATAACCATCCCAGCGGAGACCTGACGCCAAGCCAGGAAGATCTGACCCTCACCCGGGCGGTGTTGGAAGCCGGGAAGCTGCTGGATATTTCCCTGTTGGATCACCTGATTGTGGGCGGGATGCGTTTTCTATCCTTGAAGAAAGAAAAATACATGTCCTGAGACCCTGGTTAATTGACAAATTTCCGGGAACGTAGTAAGATAGGGCACGTCCGGCGAGGTAGCTCAGTGGTAGAGCAGGGGACTCATAAGCCCTTGGTCGTGAGTTCAACCCTCACCCTCGCCACCTGAACAGGTGCAGTGAAGACTGCGCCTGTTTTGATTCCTCCAACGATTTTGCCTTGACAGGATGTGTACCGATTGGTATACTG
>JAGVUS010000004.1 GCA_019136175.1 Chloroflexota bacterium
CCCTCCTTTACCTGGGAGGAGAAGGAACCAGAAACCCTCCGCCGTACTCCCCTCTATGAAGTCCATAAAGCCATGGGGGCAAAAATCATCCCGTTTGCTGGATGGGAAATGCCTGTTTGGTACACATCTGTCACCGAGGAGCACCTGGCGACCCGGCAGGCAGCTGGCTTGTTTGACGTTGCCCACATGGGCGTATACCAGGCGGAAGGTCCGTATGCAGCCGCCTTCCTCGACAGTGTCTGTGCAAATGATATCAATGCCCTGGATGTCGGAGAATCCTGCTATACACACTTCCTTGATCCAGATTCCAACGTGATTGATGACACCCTGGTTTACCGCCGCAGCGCCAATGCCTACCTGGTGGTGGTCAACGCATCCAATGATGACAAGGATTGGGCTTGGTTGAATGCAGTCAAAGACGGCAAGGTGCTGGTGGATCGGGACCGCCCCTGGGTGCATGCATTTGGTAGAAACGTCATCTTCCGCAACCTGCGCGACCCCAAGGAAGGGGCAGATATGCGGATTGATATTGCATTGCAGGGTCCAAAATCCCGCGATATCCTGTTATCGCTCGGTGTGGATGCCCCCACACGCCGCAGAATCATGGCATTAAAGCGGACACAGCTCTGCGAAGCGGTTGTCGGTGGTTTTGAACTGGTTGTCTCCAGGACGGGGTACACTGGAGAAAAGATGGCATTTGAACTCTTTGTCCATCCAGACAAGGCGGCAGATTTCTGGAATGCTTTGGTTAAAGCTGGGGAACCGCTGGGGCTCAAACCCTGTGGGCTGGGCGCCCGCGACTCCCTGCGAACAGAAGCCGGATTGCCGCTTTATGGACATGAAATGGGTGGAGACCTTAACCTGGGTGTTGCCGAAGCTGGTTTTGGTACCTATGTCAAGACCTACAAGCCCTGGTTTATTGGACGATCTGCCTTCCTGGCACGTGAAGCCGGGCGGCAGGGTGTGGTGGTCCGCTTCCGATTTACGGAAAAAGGTGTTCGCATGGCACACCTGCACGATCCAGTACTCGATCGCAAGGGGCGGGTGATCGGTCAGGTAACTTCCTGCGCCATCGACTCGGAAGGATTCCTCACCGGGCAGGCATACATCGACCTTAAATCTGCCGAAGAGGGCACGCCCATTGCCATTTTCCAGAGCGCGCCCAAAGCTGCCGGAAAGGCACCTGCTGACCTGTCATCCGGGGATCGTGTGACACTGCCCACGCCCGCAGTGGTCATCAGCCGCTTCCCCAAGTAAACCGGGAATCATCACTGGACTGCAGAAAAACCTGCAGTCCAGTGGATTTAATTTTCTGGAAATCAGAAACAAATCATACCAAGTACAAGGAGTAAAAATGCAAACCCAATGGGACCATCGCTACGCTCAACGCACACAGCGCATGAAGGCATCAGCGATCCGCGAACTTCTCAAACTCACCGAAAATCCGGAGGTCATCTCGTTCGCTGGAGGGCTTCCTGCCCCCGATGTTTTCCCAATCGATAAATTTCGCGAAGCGTGCAACACGGTTTTATCTGAACAGGGTGCTCTTGCACTTCAATATGGCTCAACGGAAGGATATAAACCCCTCCGGGAAATGATCGCCCGGCACA
This sequence comes from Chloroflexota bacterium, assembly GCA_019136175.1. Taxonomy (GTDB): domain Bacteria; phylum Chloroflexota; class Anaerolineae; order Anaerolineales; family Anaerolineaceae; genus CALMHE01. The sequence continues at coordinate 1,611 of JAGVUS010000004.1, forward strand.
CCAATACCATGGGGGTCGGAATTGCCGCCGAAAACGTGCAGATCACATCCGGCTCCCAACAGGCACTGGACTTGTTGGGTAAAATCCTCATCAACCGCGGTGACCGCATCCTGGTGGAAGCTCCCACCTACCTGGGCGCCCTGCAAGCCTGGAACGCCTACGGGGCGGAATATGTCACGGTGGAATCCGACGACGATGGAATGCGGACAGATGCATTGGAAGAAGCATTGCGCACCGGACCAAAATTTATATACGTCCTGCCAAATTTCCAGAATCCAACCGGTGTTACCATGTCTCTGGAACGGCGGTTGCAGCTGGTTGACCTGGCGGACCGCTACGGGGTTCCCATTATCGAGGATGATCCATATGGTCAACTTCGTTTTGAAGGCGAGCACCTTCCTTCGGTAATGAAGATAGACAACGACCGCCGGACGCAGAATGGGGTTTATTCCGGCAACGTGATTTACCTCAGCACCTTCTCCAAGATCCTGGCACCCGGCATCCGCCTTGCGTGGGTAATTGCACCATCAGAGGTCATCCGCAAACTTGTCCTGGCAAAGCAGGGTGCAGACCTGAACACTTCCACGTTTAACCAACTGCTTGCCTACGAAGTCGGTCGGGGCGGATTCATCGACAAGCATGTGCAATTTATCATTGATGTATACCGGGAACGGCGGGATGCCATGCTGGAGGCAATGGAGGAACATATGCCTGCTGGTGTCCGCTGGACCCACCCACACGGCGGATTGTTCCTGTGGTTAACCATGCCGGAACACCTCAAGTCCACCGAGGTTCT
>JAGVUS010000103.1 GCA_019136175.1 Chloroflexota bacterium
AAATTACCACCTGATCTTCCAATCCCCCCAGCTTGCCCAAGGCACATTCAAACTATCCAAAATCCGCATTCGCCTGACTGCCCCCAACCCCGTTGGATTTGGCGCAGGTGAATGTGCCATCCGCGGCAAGTGGTTGGTTGGAAACATTTGCCCCGAATAATTTGAATCATCGTTCCGCGACCTCCCTCACTGCATCTGAATTACAATAAGGTATCCTGATAAATCAACCTGGAGTGGAGGTGGAATGATCCGCAATCAATGGTATGCAGTCCTGGAAAGCCAGGAAGTACCGCCGGGCAAACCGGTTGGTGTTACCCGCTTGGGAGAAAAGCTGGTTTTCTGGCGCACCGGAGAGGGCAAGGTTGTTTGCATGCGTGATCTTTGCCCGCATATTGGAGCGCGTCTCAGTCAGGGAAAGGTCAGGAAGAATGCCCTGATGTGTCCATTCCATGGATTTGAATATGCGCCTACAGGAGAATGTGTTCACCTTCCTGCATACGGAAAAAATGGCGTGATTCCCAAAGCATTACGGGCAGCCACATATCCTGCACATGAAGCCTGGAATTTCATCTGGATCTGGTGGGGGGAAGGCAACCCGGAACCCGTGGCACCAAAATATTTCGATTCGATTGATGAAACCTTTTCATATGCCAGCTTTCGCCAGCACTGGCAGGTTCATTACAGCCGGATGGCGGAAAATCAGCTGGATGTTTCCCACCTGGCATTTGTCCATCACAATACCATTGGGAGGAGCGGACGTGCTGTTGTGGATGGTCCCATTGTCCGGTTGGAGAATGATTTGCTGGAAGTCTGGGTCTCCAACCGGCTTGATGACGGTATTCCTGCCCGTAAAGCAGAAGAACTTCCCCCCCCTGCACGCCATCCTTTCCTGCAATTTCGTTTTCCCAACCTCTGGCACAACTGGATCAGTGATGATGTCCGGATAACAATTTCCTTTGTACCGGTTGACGAGGAGAATAGCCTCCTCTACGGCAGGTTTTATCAGAAGTTTATGCGGGTTCCCATTTTGCGCAACCTGGTTAACCTCTTTGGGGCGTGGAGCAGCATCTACATTGCCAACCAGGATAAAGCTATTGTCTCCAACCAGTTCCCCAAGAAAACGGACTTGAAGATGGGTGAAAAAATCATGCAGAGCGACCGCGCCATCCTGACATACCGACAGCACCGGTCCCGGCTGCAACAAGCTGCACTGCAAACACAAAAATGAATACCCGACTCAATCAAGCAAGGAGATCCAATGAGTAATCTGACGCAATCCCGTCCCAATTGTCATTCCCCACGCTGGTATGGCTGGCTGGGCTTGATCCTGGCTTTGCCCGTTGGACTGGTGGTGGGATGGATTTTTCTGCGGCGGCGCATGGAAAAGCAGGGATTTTCCAACATCACTGCTGAGATCGAACTGCCGGGAGTTGCAAGAGATCACCAGGAGAATCACCCCCCCGCCACACCGCCAGTAAATCATGCAAAAATCGATGACCTGACCATCATCCGCGGCATTGGCGGCAAGGTTTCCGCTTACCTGCACAGCATTGGCATTCATACCTTTGAAGACCTGGCAAAAGCTGATCCAGCAAACCTGCGGGAACAACTGCTTACCCATGGTTTCCGCCTGTCTGATCCCGCCCTATGGATGGAGCAAGCCAGGCTGGCAGCAGCCGGGGATTGGGAGGGTCTGCAAGCCGCCCAGGACCGCGCCCGCTCCCAGGGAAGGTAGAACCATCCACAAAATTAAAAAAGCCCCTCCCTGGTTTTGGAAACAAGGAGGGGCTGATTGATTTTCTACCAGGAGCCCGTCCTCAAACAACGGGTCCCTTCATACAATTCTGGAACTAGGGACGAACCAGGGTCGTTACATCTCCGCCAAGATCCTCGATTGAGTCATACAGGACCTGAAGCATATATGCTCCATTGTGCACATACGCGCCCGGATCCTTTTGGGCATACTGGTAGTTGTATGCTGCCGTCAACAAGCGGGGCGACCAGGAGACATATCGGTTGCCATAATTGGCTTCATCCGCATCCAACGAATCATTTGCGTTTGTGTCGATAAAGAAATACGGATAAGCAGAAGTGGAATAGGCAATCGGGGATTGGAGGACATCCTTGGCATACACTTGAAGTGCAGCATAAAGAATCGTCTTCAATCCTTCCACTTCTCCCTGGATCCCTTCGGTGACATCGCCATCGCCATCGTAATCCTCTGTCAAATTCTTGCGAATTTGACCCGGCTCATCCACACTGTGACAGGCGGTACAGGCTGCCTGTTGAACTTCCAGTGCGTGGGCGTCATGGCAATCGGAGCAGGTGGCGTAATTCGGAACATGTGCAAACTGCCCCACGTATTCCTTATCAGGATATTCATACACCCCCTTGGCATCCGTTCCAAACAGGGTGGCACCGGCGGCAAAATAATGGACGTTCAGGAAACTTTGCTTCTCAATGACGGTGTCAGGGTCCTTGCCGCTGATGGCACGGTTAACGGATGTGGTGGATTGCTGTCCCTGGTGACAGTTCAGGCAGAGGTTTGCATCCATGTCGCCTTCAAAACCAGCCTTCAAACCGCTGGGGAAGGTTACCAACTCCACCTCATACCGGGCGTAATCCTCCAGGTTGCTGTGACAGGTTTCACAAAGCAAACCATTGGAAGGTTCCATGGAAATATTGGTGCCTTCCTTCAAGAAGACAGGAAGCCCTTCGCCAGTATGGCATTTGACACAGGAACCGGGAACGGCACCATCTTCATCCCAATGGCGGAAAGCTTCAGCAGATCCATCAAAATGTCCCGCATCCGCCCGAACCGCCATGGATAGGTCCACAGGTGTGGCAAGCTTGGTATTCAGGTCCTCCGTGGAATCATACAGGAGTTCCAGGATATATTTACCGCCGTGGGCATACGCACCGGGGTCCTTCAGGGATGTCTGGAAGTTGTAAGCCGCTTTCAGCAAGCGGGGTGTCCAGGACTTGTAGGCATTCGGGTACACCGCTTCGGTCTCATCCAGCACACCATCGGCGTTGGTATCCATAAAAAAGTAAGGATATGCTGTTTGTGAGTAACCCAGGGGAGCCTTCGCCACTTCACTGGCATATGCCTGCATGGCAGTATAGAGGGTTTCACGGGCGCCTTCCACTTCATAATAGATGCCTTCTTCTGTATCCCCATCGCCATCATAATCCACAAGCGAAGCGGCGAACCGGATGTTCCGGGCATCCTCTGCCGTGGTAACGCCTTCGTGGCAGGACACACAGGTATCCACTTTCAATTCCAATGAATGGGAATCATGGCAGTCCGTGCAGGTCTGAACACCCACTACATGATCAAACATGGCGTCATAGGGCTTGCCGGGGTATTGATAACCACCCATGACTTCCTTGCCATAACGAGCAACGGCTGCGGCATAGTAGTGGATGTTGGTGAAACCAAGCTTGTCAGATACGGCATCCTCATCCGTCAAACCCGCCGCGGTGATACTCTCGTCCACCTGGACCATGGATGCAGAACCCTGGTGGCAGGTCATGCAGACTGCTTCACTACCCAACCCGGTCACCTCTGCCCCAGATGGGAACTTTACGGAACTGAGCTCCGCTGTAGCATCATTATGGCAGGTGTCGCAGGTAATTACCGTGCCAATTGGGGAATTGGCGTCCACCTGGAAAGCAGTGGAACCATCCGCACCAATGTAATCCAGAAAACCAGTGGAACTGTGACATTTGGCACAATACACAGGAATTTCTTTGGGGTCTTCCTCATTCCAGTGAACGAAAGCCTCAGCAGCCGCATCGGCATGCGCCGAAGCCGCCCATTCCTCCTGATTGGGAGCAGCTGTGTCCGTACAGGTTTCAGGCTCCGGGCATGCTGGACACTCCGGGCAGGGAGTTGCTTCAGCAACCGTTTCTGTGGGTTTTGGCGTACAGGATGCCAGGATCAATCCCAACGCCAGCACAAGTGCAATGAAAAGAAAATGCTTTACTGGTGTTTTCACTTTTGTTCCTCCTAGAATATGCTCAATGAATCATATGCATGGTGACAGGCAGAATTCGATTTAATCTGTCGGTTAACCTCCTGAATTGAAAATTTAGGGAATTCTTGCCATGAGAAAAAATACTATTCTATATCTTATCTCAAAGGTCAGATATTTACAATATACAAATGTCATAATTTGGATGGAATAAGTGGCGTTACACACCTGGAAAATCAAAACCCCGGCAATTCCGCCGGGGTTGATCGTCAATCAATGGGTGTCAAAACTCAGGGAAGCAGCACTTCATCCAATGTGCGCTTGGGGACATAATGCACCTGGTTGGCGTCCCGATAATACTTGATATCACCATCCAGACCGATTGGAACCATCACCACTTCCTCTTTGGGTTTCCCCAGTGCCAGCACCAGGAGAATCTCATACCGTTCCGGGATATCCAGCACCTGGGCAAGCTCCGTCCGGCGGACACTTTGAATAATACAGCCACCCAGTCCCTGCTCCACGGCACCCAACATGATGCTCTGGCAGGCAATCCCATGATCAATGCCATAATTGGCGGCAATCTCCTTATCCCCAAGAATGATAATATACCCGGCAGGACGCTCCCCTTCCACCGGACCGCCCCACTCTTTCAGGTAACCTGCCCAGCCAAGGGTTGGGAAGATTTTTTCATTCGTTTCCGGTTTCCAGGATATTTTGTACTTCAACGGCTGCGCATTCCGACCGGAAGGAGACAGCCGCGCCAGGTCCACCAAACCCCGCAGGGTCTCTTCACTAATCGGCACATCCTGATAAAATCGCCGGTACGTCCGGCTCTTGCGAACTAAATCTGCAATCATTGGAACCTCCCAAAATTATGTTAAGCTCCGGCAAGCGCAAGCAAGCCGGCTGGCACCCAAAATTTTCCCCAACCCCACAGGGAAAATGCAATACTGATCACAAGTAATAGTATACCAAAACCAATCAGAAAATAATCCCGGGGCTTATATGTCAATTTAATCAACCAGGTACGCGGACCAATCCCAAATGCCCGCAAGTCCATGGCGTCAATAATATCCTCGCTACCCGCAATTGCATGAATGGTCACCGGCACCACCAGCGGTGCCAGTTTTCGCACCTGGGCAGCCAATCCGCCGCTGATTTTTTCCAGCTCATACCCCCTGGCACGTTGTGCATCCATCGTCAGGGTAAAATCCCTGCCAAAGGTGGGGATAAATCGCATGGTCAGGTCCATGGCATAGGCGATTTTATCCGGCAATCCCAAACCGCGGAATGTGACTCCATATAAAGCCGGGTTCAGCGAATAGGGAATCAGGATGGTCATGACAGCAATGCTAAATACCCGCGCCAGCATGCTGATTGAAAACATGGTCTTTTCTGCTGATATGAGCAGGCTCGGCTGCCATCCTAGAATGTGAAACGAGGCTTTCAATTCCCGCAAGACATGTTCCTCGGCATAAAGTTCCATTCCCCCCCGCCCTGTCAGGAATGTGAGAAACGAGAAAAACAGGATAAAGCCGCCAATAAACAGCATGGCTTTTCGGATTTCCTTCCAGCGGATGCCGGAAGTGAAAAGGACAATTAACGCCAGGAGAAGGAAAAAGCTGAGGTATCGCAAATCCCAGAAAAGTAACGTGGAAGCCAGGTAGCATCCGAAAAATATGATCCAGGCGCGCGGATCAAAACTTTGGATAATGGACTTGCGGGGACGGTACCGCCATGTTACAAGCATTGAGCAGCCTCAATTTCCAGCCGGGTTGGGGTTTCGCCGGTTTCTGATGGGAAGCCCCAACCCGGGATATCAAAAAATTGTTTATCGTCCTGTCTGGCGCTGGACGGCAGCATAAGCTGCCACCAGAATGGGAACCAGGATCGCTGCAAAGATCATGTTCGGTCCGGCGGAGGGTAGAAATTCGCCCACAATGGCAACTGCCGGGGAGAACCCATTAATCCAGATATCCGAAATCGCCGCAAAGCCAATTCCCAGGAAGTTGCCCAGCATGCTCCATGTTACCGCGGCTGCCACATGGATATTATCCCGGAAGAGGAAACGCACCAGCACCACCAGCACCAGCCCAATGATTGCTGATAAACCCGCAAACCAACTGATCTGCTGATCCCCAAAGATGTTGTTGTCCACATCATAGAAAAGCATATTGGGGATGGTTTTATTGAGAAGGAAAATCACCGTGCCAATGGCTGCCACCAGGGCACTGATGATGAAAACCGTGTTCAGGCTGCGCTTCTTATCCTTAAAGAGAATTGCCATACCGGCAATCATGCCAACCAACCCATTCCCAACACTCCACTGCGGTGAAAGACCAAAACCGGTCAGTGCATCCCCAAACATATTGCCAACAGCCCCGGTGAAGAACCCGACGGCGGGACCCAAGGCATAGCCGAAGAACATGGGAATGGCAATCGCAGGACGGAGGGAGACCTGGCTGACAGAAGGCACCACAAAGACTGTACCATTGAACAAATAGGAGAAAACTGCATATAATGCCGCGCCAATCGCCATATACACCACTTCCCGGGTGCCAACATCCCAAATCTTGCTTTCGCGGGTCGCCAGGTACACAATAAAGACGATCAGCAAGCCAATGCCCACAAAGACAAAGCGGAGCAGCGCGGTTTGATCCAGGTTCAATGAGGGGTTAATCAAACGTCCAATCAACCAGATTCCAAGGAAAAATGCCAGCACGGCAACAAGAGTAAGAATGACGGATAACAGCTTTTTGGTCATATGAATCTCCTTTCCATTTATTGAAGAGTTGAATTTTGATACCGGTCAGACCGGTTCTGCAAAACACCCAGGTGTGCCAGGTCTTCGGCACGCTGGAACGACCGGGTGTGGGCATACAATTCCAGATTTGTTTTCAAAAGCGAGGTGGGAACCAGGCGATTCTCTTCCAGGTAAGCCAGGTCCTTCAAAACCTCCTCGGGGGTGCCATCCCGCACCACCTGACCATGATTGACCAGAATCACCCGGTTGGCATAGATGACTGCCAGGTCAATGTCGTGCGTGATAAATAAAACCGCCTCAAAACCAGGAAGTTTGAGGATGGCATCCATGAATTCCATGTAATTTTTATAGTCCTGTCCAGCAGTTGGTTCATCCATCACCAGGATTCGTGAACGCATCGCCAGGATGGCAGCAATGCTTACCCTTTTTTGTTGTCCAAAAGAAAGGGCAAGCGGTGGATTTTCCTCAAATCCTTCCAGGTGGACGATCCGGATGGCTTCCCGGACATCCTTTTCAATTTCTTCGGGCGGATGTTTCAGGTTGGTGGGTCCAAAAGCAAGTTCCGCCCGGACTGTTTCAGCAAACAGCATGTGGCTGGGGCTTTGAAAGACATATCCAAGTGTATGCGCCACTTCCGCCACACTGATCTGGTGGGTATCCCTGCCATCCACCAAAACCCGCCCGGCTTTGGGTTTTAATAAACCGATTGCATGCTTGACCAGAGTGGTTTTCCCGGCACCATTTGGTCCAAGAACAGCAATAATATCCCCCCGCCGGATTTCCAGGTTAATTCCTGCCAATACGGTCTGGTTTTCCTCATATCCAAATCTGACTCCCTCAAACCGCACCAGGGTCTGGTTGGGGATTCCTGCTTTTGCAGCTTCCAACTGGCGCGTCAACGGTTCCGGGACAGGATCCTTTACCGCCCGCTCCAATATCAGTGGAGCGGGAAGCTTGATGCGGTGATAATCAACTGCCCGGTATAACCCGGCGGTGGGACCATAATATCGGATTTCTCCCTCATCCAGGAACATCGCTGTCTCCGGGTGGATATTGAGGACATCCTCCACCCTGTGTTCCACCATGAGAACCGTCATACCGTCATCTGCCAGCCGTCGGACCATCTGGAGTGTTTCCTGTGCGCTTGCCGGATCCAGGCTGGCAAGCGGCTCATCCAGAAGCAATACCAAGGGACGCATTGCCAGGACACCTGCAATGGCAACCTTTTGCTTTTCGCCGCCGGACAGATGGAAAGTCTCCCGGTCTTTCAGGTGCAGGATGTTTAACCTCGTCAAAGCTTCATCCACCCGGCTTAGAATTTCCTCCCGGCTGAGATGCAAGTTTTCCAAACCAAACGCTACTTCATTAATCACACGGGTACCCAAAATCTGCCGCTCCGGATCCTGCAAAACCGTCCCAACCATTTGGGAGATTCGCGCCAGCGACAAGCCCTGGATGGGTTTTCCCTGCACCCAGATGCCCCCCTGAATTTCCCCCTTATAACTGTTTGGAATTAACCCATTAATGCAACGGATCAACGTGGTTTTTCCACACCCGCTGGCTCCAGCGATTAACAAGACCTGACCGGCAGCTGCTTCAAATGATATGGACCGCAGTGCAAGGTCCGCGCGGCTGCGATAGCGGAAGGATAAATTCTCAATCCGAAGTGAACTGTCTGTCATGAACGATCCTGCGGGCTGGGTTATGTTAATTATAACCCTTTACCTTCCCACAAGATGCACAGAAGATGCCTTGAAACTTGCCCTGACCCTCGTCCCAGTCTGCAATTTCATTTGGGTTGCAGAAGCCCGGGTAATCAGCGCAACAATTGGACAACCGCAATCCACCACCACCCGCTCCAGGGGTCCTTGGGGAGTCGTCCGAATGATCACACCCTCCAGCCGGTTGCGGGCACTGGAACTGCCATCCGAATCCAGCAACAGGGTGACATCCTCGGGGCGGATGCAGATATACACATCCTGCCCCACCCGACAATCTCCCACCACCTCCACCTGGAATGTCCCTGTATCAGCAATCACCATTCCTTCCGCCTGGTGAATGACCCTGGCTGGAATGATTGTCTCCACCCCCACAAATTCCGCCACTTCGGCAGATGCCGGCGCATTGAATACAATCTCCGGCTGATCCACCTGCGCCAGCCTGCCAGCCATCATTACGCCAATCCGATCCCCCAACAGCAGGGCTTCATTTTGATCATGGGTCACAAAAATGACAGTTACCCCCGATTGCCGAACCAACAATCGGAAATCCTCCAACAAGCGCAGCCGTGTGGGGGTATCCAGTGCAGTAAAAGGTTCATCCAGTAACAACAGGTCCGGGTCCAGAACAAATGCCCGCGCCAGGCTGACCCTCTGCGCCTCCCCGCCTGACAGTGCCCGCGAGGCACGATTTCGTAAATGACGGATACCCAGTTTTTCCAACCAATCATCCACTCTTTGGTGAATTTCTGCCTTGGGAACCCTGCGGAAGCACAATCCAGAGGCGACATTATCAAATACGGATCCATCCAACAGCAGTGGATCCTGAAGAACAAGACCAATCTTACGCCGGTATGCCAGGTCACCGAGCGTGGACACATCCTGCCCGCGATATAGGATTGTTCCCGCTTGCTGTTTGAGCAGGCGGCTGAGTACCAACAGGAGGGTACTCTTTCCAGCCCCGTTGGGACCAATCAACGCCAGGGTTTCCTTTTCTGCCACGGCAAGGTGTTCCACGGTCAGCACCTTCATCGCATTCCGAATAACTTCCAGACCTTTTACTTCCAGGATATTCACATCTCACCCCCTAGCCTTGCGGTTTCCGCTGCTGTACCCAGGTGAGCAATAAATTCACAAGGTACGCAAGCAGCAATAGAATAAAACTCAATGCCAGAGCAATGGCAAATTCACCCTTGCTGTTTTCCAGGACGATGGCAGTTGTCAACACCCGGGTGTAATGGCGAAGATTTCCGCCAACCATCATCGAAGCCCCCACCTCGGAAATGACGCTGCCAAATCCAGCCATCAGAGCAGCCAGGAGCGGCAGGCGCGCTTCCCGCCACAACGCCCAAATTACCTGCCATCGGGTGGCACCCAAACCAAGCAGTTGTTGTTCCAGGCGGGGATCAAGCTGTTGCAGAGCCGCGGCTGTCAGCCCGGTGACCACCGGAGCAGCAATAATGGTCTGCGCAATGATGATCGCCGTTGGAGTGTACATTAACCGCAGACTACCCAGGGGACCACTGCGCCACAGGAAGATGGATACCACCAGCCCCACCACCACAGGGGGAAGCGCCATGCCGGTATTAACAAGACTCATCCAGAATTTCCGGGTGGGAAATTTACCCAATGCCAACAGGGTACCAGATGGCATGCCAATCAACAGGCTGATCATAGTTGCCAGACCCGAAATCCGCAAGGATAGCAGTGTTATTTCCATCACTTCCGGGTCACCCGAAAACAACAGCCGGATTGCTTCTGTAATGCCTTGCCAGATCATTTCCATAAATCACCTGCCTTGTCTCATCCTGGCTAATTATACGAAGAAAACTGAACCACGAACCGCCCTGGCTGGGGCGGTTCGTGTTAATGAGGAGACAAACAGAAAAATTACAAGCCCAACTCGGATTCATCCTTCCCCGCATCCGGGAAGAACAGGGGGGAACCGTATTGATCCACCCCAAATTCGCCAATCAATGCCTGGGTATCAGGTAAAACCATAAAGTCTGCAAAAGCCTTGCCACCATCATACAGGACTGCAGAATATTTTTCCGGGTTGACAGTGATCACATGGTAGATATTTAAAAGGGTTGCATCCCCCTCGACAAGGATTTCCAGTTCCAATGTATCCTTTAATGCCAGATAGGTTGCCCGGTCTGTAAAGGTATAGCCCTGTTTTTCTGTCGTGATGCGAAGAGTGTCTCCCATCCCCTGCCCGGATGAAAGGTACCATCCATCCTCAGTTTTGGGTTCCAGCCCGGCTTTTTTCCAGATCGCCAGTTCTGCTTTATGTGTACCAGAATCATCTCCGCGGGAGACAAAGGTTGCCTTGGCAGCGGCGATTGCCTTGTAGGCTTCAATAGCAGTTAATCCCTTAATCTTCGCCGGATCATCTGCGGGTCCCACCAGGACAAAATCATTGTGCATCACCAGGTAACGGTCCTTGCCATATCCATTCTCCATGAAAGTTACTTCCGACGCAGGCGCATGCACCAGCAACACATCAGCGTTGCCTTCTTCACCCATCTTCAATGCCTGACCGGTTCCCACCGCAATCATTTTCACCGTATAACCGGTCTGCAACTCAAATACGGGGATCAGCACGTCCAACAAACCCGAATCCCGGGTACTGGTGGTGGTTGCAAGGATGATCTCCTTGGGTCCGGTGCGTTCAATTGCCGTTGCCTCAGGAGTGGGTTGGGCGGCAGGTTCGGTAGCCGCAGGTGCAGCAGTTGTGCATGCACCCAGCAAGAGGGTGAAAACCACCAGGAAAACAAGCATGGTATTGCGAATGGATTGAGACATGGTTCCTCCATCAAAAATGATAATGTATATTTGTGTTGCTACAAGAATATATTATATCGTGATTTGAAATTTTTACCCAACTAACATCTAGCCCATTGACAAATGAAGGTCAGATCACAGAAAGAGATATATAATGAGAATCGTTTGGAGGCAACCATGACACGCGCACTCTCAATCACATTTTTTGTGGTTTTGTTAATCACCCTGGCGGGCTGCACACCGCTCCCAGCCAGCCCCACCCCGAATATTCCCCAGCCGACAGTGATCAACCATCCATTTGACCTCACTCCTACGCCACAGGTAACCGTCCTCCCCACCCAGCCGCTCATCTCCGACCTGGCTGCCGTCATCGAGATTGACCCCGAGGAGGTTCTGAATGTGCGCCAATCACCCGGGTTAAGTACCCCCATCCTGGCAACACTGGCGTATGACACCATGGGGATCCGGCTCACCGGTCAGCAATCGGAAGCGGACACCATTCAATGGGTTCAAGTACAACTTGCGGATGGACAAACCGGCTGGGTTGACCGCCAATACCTGACGGGGCTGAAGTCCTCCGCCGACTTTTGTGCAGATCCGCAGCTGCCAACTTTGTTAATCCAGTTTAAGCAGGCGGTTGCCACCCAGGATGGCGCGCTCCTTTCATCCATTGTCAGCCCCTGGCATGGTCTGCAAATCCAGTTTTTCAATGGCTCTACGGCAGTGGTATTCCCGCCCGATCAAACCAGT
>JAGVUS010000180.1 GCA_019136175.1 Chloroflexota bacterium
CCCAGCGCCTCCATACGTAGATCAAATTTCGGAACCCGCCCTTCCCCCAATAAACCTGTATCACCACCATCCCCGCGCCGGGTAAAAAATGTCGCCATCCATTCCTCCAGGAATAAATCTGATCGTACGCTGTAATATAAGAACCAGTAATCTCGCTGCGGGAAACCGTTTTCAACCCGTGGATCCCATAAAAATGCACTTTCACTGACCATTCCCATTAATTGATGGTCCAGGGCACTCAGGACGCTCAGGTCTTCCTGGTTTGGGCGGTCCATCTCCGCCATCAGCAGTTGCAACATCACCCTGCGTTCCACCTGGTACACGTAATCCCGTTCCCATTTTTTAGGGTCTTCCTTCAATTCCCGTAAATAATGCTGCCAAAGGCTCAATCTGCGCGGAAATTCCTGCGTCGCTTTCCGAACCCAATGCGCCCGCCATTGTTTCTTCACATCACTGACCACACCACACAAATTATCCAGCGTTTGCTGCTGCTCCGGCTGCCATTCTGCAGCCAGCAGCCGGGCGCGCGCAAGGAGCAGCCGACCCAGCGTCAGGGATGGCAAAGGTCCGGTACCGTGGTTTTTCGGAAGCGCGATTAAAGGCCAATAGACCTCATCGGAAAGAATATACTCCTGTAATTCATCCAGTGAAGCCCGCAAGTATGCCCAATCTTTCTCCAACATGGCGCCCTCCTTCCCCCTTTATTATAACGAATCTGTCGCCTTATTGCACCAGTGTGTTTGTGGGTTGGGGCTTGGAGTTCCGTTCGGATACCAGGTACCAATCTTGGATGGTAAGGAACCGGTCACTGGTGTCAAATAGCGGTCCCATCCGCACACCCTGGATTTCTTCATTGACCCCATAGTTGAAAACGGGATAGAAAAGCGGTAAAGCTGGAAGCTCCCTGGCAAACAACACCTGGAAATTCCGGTAGAGCCTGGCGCGTTCGGCAATATCAATGGTTACGCGGGCATTTTCAAGGTATTCGCTTGCCATGCGGTCATCCCATTGGGAATAATTTTGCCCGCCAGTAGCCTGGACAGAATCCCAAAACGGATAAGGGTCCGGGTCAGGTGTTCTTGCCAGGTTAAGATCCACCAGGGCAGCCTGGAAAGTGCGATTGGTCAGCCGGTCAAGAACCAACTGGTCGTACGGCACTGCCTCCAGGTTAACTTTTACACCCATGGCTGCCCAATCGGATTGAATTTGCTCCGCCATAGCCTTGTGTTGAAGAGTATCTGGATAAATCATGGAAAATTCCATGGAGACATCATCCTTCACGCGAACTGTGCCTTCCACCCCGGTCAGGTTATAGTCCTCCGCCCGCAAAAGGTCAATTGCCCATGCAGGATCGTAAGGCACCCGCTCCTGGCTTTCATTGTACGCCCAGGTTCCCGGGAAAATGGGTCCATCTGCCAGGATTCCCTGCCCCTGGAATACTTTGTCAATCATATATTGCCTGTTGATGCCCATCAATAAAGCGCGCCGGACAACACTTTCCTGGAGAAATGGAACGGAATCATCCTGAAGATTGAAGAGGACGAGCGTCATTTCCGGCAACCGGCTGGAGTAAATGGATAAAGTCGTTTCTTTAAGCGCTTCAGGTAATACTTCCACAGGAATCCCGCCAATTCCCTGTACCTCACCTTCACGATATGCCTGAAGCGCTGCAGATCCATCTGCATAGTAGCGGAAGATCATTTTTTCAATAAACGGAGGCTGGTCATAATAGTTTTCATTAGCAACCAGTTCAACGCCCAGGATTGCACCGTCCTCCACATACAGTCCATTGAACTTGTATGGTCCGCTGCCCACCGGCTGAAGATTAAACGGGGCGTCCACCATTTCAACGAACGTCAGGCTTCCCAACAGGTGCCTTGGCAGGACACCAAAAGCCAGATAATCCAGGAAGGGAGCAAACGGTTCCGGCAGGCGGAACTGGAAATTCTGCTCATCAAATATAACCACTTCCACATCATTCCAAAAACTGCGCAAATCATCCGGAACAACCCCTTCGCCGGCGCGCATCATTTCAATAGTAAATAAAACATCATCACTGGTTAATGGCTGACCATCATGCCATTTTACATCCGCCTTGAGCGTGATGTTATACACCGTTCCATCAGCAGATACCCCCCAGGACTCCGCCAGGTCTGGCTGCGGCAAGCCCCGGTCATCAAATGTCACCAGCCGGCTGTAAATCAACCGGTCAATATCCCGGTCAGCAGCGTGATAGGTATCCAGTACCGGATTCAGACGCTGGATGGATCCAATGATGGCTTCAGTATAACTTCCGCCCTGCACTGGTTCCGGTTCCTGGAAGGGAAGCACAACGGGTTGCTCCCGAAGTAGAAGAATACCTACAACCAATCCGGTTAGAAAGATGATGAT
>JAGVUS010000459.1 GCA_019136175.1 Chloroflexota bacterium
CTTGCTTCATTACTGAATATTAAACCAGTTATTGTTTTGAGGGATGGATTATTGCAAATGGCAGATAAAGTCCGTACGAGGCGGAAATCATTGGATCATGTATTGGAGAAAGTTCGGCAAAGAATCTCGGGGCAAGAGGTGGATATTGCAGTCGTTCATGCTGGAGACCCCGCAACCGCACAGAATCTGTTTGATTATATCCGTCAGCATTTTCACGTTCGGAATATTTTTATAACGGAGTTATCCTTGCCGGTGGCATCTCATTTGGGGCAGGGAGCTGTTGGCATCGTTGCATATCCAGTTCATGAGGGAGGATAAATCGATGGATTCTTCACTGGTGGATTTGGAAAATCAACTCAATCACGGCATCCAACCGGTACTTCCAAACCTGGAATTTCGAGAGAAATTAAAAAGACATCTCTCCCAACCACGCCAGGACAGGGTGTTTATTGAAGCCACAAGAAATCCCCTGATCCCCTCCTTATTTGCGCTTCTCCTGATGGGATACCTGGTTGGAATCCTGGTATATATGTTTTACCGAAAAGACTGATCTCTATTCTGGAAAACCCATTTTTTTCTTCAACTCGTCATCGGATGGCTCCACCAGGATGTCTCCGTCCGGGAAGACAATGGTGGGAACGCTGCGCATCCCGCGATTGACAGACTCGACAAATCGGCGGGCATCCTGGTCCAGATCAATATCAATCCAGATATAGGGAACCTGGTGGTCATCAAAAATTCGGCGCGAGCGGCGTGAATGACCGCACCAGCTGGTGCCATATAATTTAATCGTTGTTTCGTTCAAGGCATCTCCTCCATAGGGACTGATTCCAGAACCTGGATTAATTTTTCGGTTTCTTCCAGTAAATCCACGCCCGGGGGCAGGTGAAAGTGTTCGTCCACACGAAGGGATAAATTCCTGGCGGATTCTTGTGCCCGGGGTGGTAAAAATTCCAAAGTTGAACAATATTTCAGCAGCTCATATACGTTTTGATTCAAAAGTGCAAGATGGTGGGCGAGGAAAAAACCACGAATGGCTGCACCAGCTGCCCGCCTTGCGCAGACTCGAGCCCGACCTTCCAATCCCATCCTTCGTGATTGCCTGGCAATTTCCAGTTCTTGATCCATTTTTTTTCGATAGGAATCTGCAATCATGGGCATATTTTAACACAAGCAACAGGAAGAAAGCCAATGCTTGACGATTCTTGCCATCCCTTGATGAGTGGAAAATAACATCAAAGTTTGGACTTTGTTAATCAAAGGGTTTCCATCAGGAAAAGATGTGCTGATGAAGGGTGATTGTGTTAAAATGACAACCATGCAAAAACCACGCATCATTTTCATGGGGTCCCCCGAATTCGCAGTCCCAATTTTGCAGAAATTAATGGAAACCTACCCGGTGGTGGGGGTTGTCACCCAACCGGACCGCCCATCGGGAAGGGGGCAAATCCCGACCCCCCCGCCTGTCAAATTGCTTGCCCAACAGAACGGGCTGACCATTTTCCAGCCTCGTCGTTTGAAGGACCCGGGTGTATTTGAGGAGTTGGCATCGCTTCAACCTGACTTGATCGTTGTGGCGGCATTTGGGCAGATTTTGCGGCAGAATATCCTGGACCTGCCTGTGCATGGCTGCATTAATGTGCACGCATCCCTTCTGCCCAGGTGGCGCGGTGCAGCGCCCATCCAGGCAGCCATCCTTGCCGGAGATTCCCTGACCGGCATCACGATTATGAAGATGGATGCAGGCGTGGATACAGGGGCAATCCTGTCGCAAATCTCAACCCCCATTGATCCTGGAGATACAGCGCAAACCCTGGGGGAACGACTTGCTTTTATGGGAGCAGATTTATTGGTGAGTACCATCCCCGGTTACCTGGATGGGTCGATACGGCTGATCAAACAGGACGATGAACTTGCCACATATGCGCGCATGATTCAAAAGGAGCAGGGCGAGTTAGATTTTTCCAGGACGGCTGAAGAATTGGAAAGACAAATTCGGGCATTTTTTCCATGGCCTGGCTCTTATTTCCAATGGATGGGAAGCCCCATGAAGGTGCACGCTGCACGGGTGGAAACCACTTTAAAGCTTGGTGTTGGTGATCATGGGATTGTTAATGGATTACCCGCTGTTGGGACGAGCCGGGGTGTTTTGGTTTTGACAAGCGTCCAGCCTGCTGGGAAAAAGGTGATGCCAGGCAGGGATTTTCTACGGGGTACCCGTCATTGGTGTTCGCTTTGATTTAATGTCATGGTTGGATGGATATGAGCCAAAAATACCGTGTATTGTGTTTTGGGTTGGGAGCGATTGGAACTTATGTTGGCGGCAGCCTGGCTTTGGCAGGTCAGGACGTTGTTTTTCTGGAAAGACCCGAATTTGTTCCC
>JAGVUS010000400.1 GCA_019136175.1 Chloroflexota bacterium
AACGCCGCATTCGCATTGCACACCGGCAGGGTTGGAACACCGAAAATCCACCGATTGGTGCCCAATTTCGGGGTGGGCATCCCCCATGCCCCGGTAAATGCGCCCGTCGCTGATCAATCCTCCGCCCATGCCGGTGCTGACGGTGATGTACAGGAATCGTTGTGCTTTCACCGCCCCGGCGGTATATTCACCCAAGGCTGCAATATTGGTATCCACATCCACCCGGAAGGGACACTGCCAGCGTTCCTCCATGATTTGTTTGAGAGGCACATCCCGCCAGGCAGGCTGGTGCAGGGGGGATACAACGCCCCGTTGCCAGTCCAGTGGACCGCCAATGGCAGCACCCATTCCGCCGATCTTCTCGCCTTGTGCAACGTCGGCAATCATCCAGTGCAGGGTTTCCAGGTCCTGTTTGAGGTCAGTTGAGGCCAGTGCAGGGTTTCCAGGTCCTGTTTGAGGTCAGTTGAGGTGGCTGCCCGTGTTCTGCGCAGAATGTGTCCTTCGCCATCTGCAGCGCCAACCAGAAATTTTGTCCCACCAATATCCAGCCCGATGAAAACGCTCATCATGCACCTTAATTAAAACAATTAATATTGCAAACCCAGGATCCCGGTAAGAATTTCCGGGTCACGGGTGTGATCGCCGTGTAACACAATTCCAGGATCCCGGGAGACGGCTTCAAAGGATCTCTCGGAATCATCCAGGGATGCAATGGTTTCCATTTAATACTGCGAGGATTGGATGGCAATCATTGGATCCATCACCGCCACTCCATCCAGGATTTGGTTGAGTTTTTTCAGGTTCATACTGGGTTTACCGGGGCACGCGAGAATGGAAACTGCCCGGGTTGGAGTGTGCTGGACATGGGGGGTGGGGGGATGGACGAGGAATCGTGCCTGGGATTGGAAATTGGTCATGCAAAATCTCTGTGGCATAATATATTTATCCTTGATTCATCAATCATAATGAAATTCTTTTCTACTGAGAATTGACCGGGAGAAGAATTGTAAATGGATAAAACAATAATTTCACAATTACAAGCCGCTGGTAAATATATCTTTGATTCTCAATTGACTTGGGGAACAAGTGGAAATCTGAGCTGTCGTTTGGCGGTGGATCACCTTATCATTACAGCCAGTGGTACTTGTTTGGGCAAACTTGGAGATGCCGATTTTCTGGAATGTGATTTGCATGGGAATGTGATTGAGGGATCCGGGAAACCATCCGTTGAGTTACCCTTTCACCGGGAAATTTACCTGGCAAGACCGGATGTAAATGTAATCCTGCATACATCTCCATTTTACGCCACATTAATTGCTTGTTCGGAAATAACCATTCCGAATAATTTATTTATTGAATGTATGTATTACCTTGAGCGTGTGGAGTGGGTCCCTTATGCACATCCTGGATCGCAAGAGCTTGCATCGATGATAAGGAATCAAATCACCCATTCCAATGTACTGATGCTTAGAAACCATGGTGTGGTGGTGGTAGATGAATCTCTTGGGGAAGCTCTGGCTGCATTGAACATCCTGAATATTGTTTGCAAGATGCTTGTTGAAACCCGGCGATCCGAAATTACCCTAAAGGGGATATCACCCGAGCAAGTCCAAAGTTTTTTGGAGAAAGAAATATATCGTCCCAGGCGACGATTCGAATCCGGAGACGATTAAGTTCTTCAAATCCTTTTTGTCAGAGGGTACAACCATGCTCTTTTTTACTGTTCAAAAAATGGAAGTTCTTCTTCAGGAATTAAAGAATTATGTCTGTAGAGATTTTCGAGATATTCCCGCCTTCAAGTATCACGTGGGGGACGTGCCCGGTGCAGAGAAGATCGATTTTGATGATTCGGGTTGGGAGGATTTTCAGGTCGGCGGTTTGTGGGGCGGCTACGACGTGACCGCCTGGTTCCGGGCGCAGGTTCCCATCCCTTCCGGTTGGGAGAACCAGCGGCTGGCACTGCGTTTCCTGGTGGGACCTCGCGATGATGGGGAATCCACTGCCGAAACCATGCTGCACGTGAATGGATTGGAAATCCAGGGAATTGATGTCTGGCACGAGGAAGCCTGGCTGCCCCCCGAATTGCTGCAGGAAGGTGGAATCATCATTGCATTAAAAGCCTGGAGCGGGGTGCTGGGCGTTCCGGCAAAGCGTTGTTTTAAGCTGGCAAAGCTGGTCTGGCTGGATGAATCCTGCGAAAAACTGGCGTATCTGACCGATACCCTCCTCAGGGTGATCCGGGTGCAGGATGAAAACGACCTGCGCCGGATCCGCATTTTGCAAGTGTTGAACCAGGCTTATTTGAAGATTGACTTCCTGGTTCCCGGGTCGGAGGAATTTTATGGCACCGTGGCGGATGCACTTGGGTTTCTCCAGCGCCAAATGGAGGAATGGGCATCCATGCAGGAGATGAAGCCGGTGGTCGTGGGGATTGGTCATGCCCACATTGACATGGCATGGCTCTGGCGTATGTCCCATACCCGGGAAAAAGCTGCCCGCACCTTTGCCACAGTTTTGCACCTGATGCGCCAGTACCCGGAATACCGGTTCCTCCATTCCTCACCTGCCCTGTACAAATTCCTGAAACGGGATCATCCTGCATTGTTTGCGCGCGTCAAGAAAAAAATTGCTTCGGGGGAATGGGAAGTGACTGGCGGCACCTGGGTGGAACCGGACACCAACTGTCCCTCCGGCGAATCATTGGTGCGCCAGTTTTTGTTTGGCAGGCGGTTCG
>JAGVUS010000029.1 GCA_019136175.1 Chloroflexota bacterium
CAACAGCGCCCCCGCCGAGGCTCGAACTCGGAACCACTGGATTCGAAGTCCATTACTCTGTCCAATTGAGCTACGGGGGCGGACGCTTTCATTTTACCACGTTCCACCCCTTTTTTCTTGCGCTCTGTTTGCCCCTGTGCTAAACTGATACCATGTCTGCTGAAGAGACCATGTTCCAGGAAGTGCTCGCCGCCATCCAGAAGGGGCAGAAGGACCGGGCGCGCGACCTGCTGACCCGCCTGCTGCGCATGAACCAGGCGGACCCGCGCTACTGGCTCTATATGTCCACCGTGGTGCCCACCAAAAAAGAACGCATTTTCTGCCTCAACAAGGTGCTGGAACTGGACCCGCAGAACGCCCATGCCCGCCGCAGCCTTGCCATCCTCGGCGTCCGCAAGCCTGAACCCGACCTGGCAATTCCCTTTTCCGCCCAGCGGCGCAAGTGGGAAGCCCGGCTCAGCGAGGTTCCGGCGGAGCGTAAAATTTCCAAAGCCGGGCGCATCCAGATCATCCTGCTTTCGCTTGCCGGGCTGGTGGTGGTGGCGCTGATTGTGCTGGCTGCCACCGGCGTGCTGGGGCTGGATTTCTCGCCCCGCGCCAACCGGAACGAATTCCGCACCTTCCCCACCGCCGTCCAATCGCCCACCCCCACTGCGGCGATTGCCACCCCCACGCCCGGTCCCACCGCGCCGTGGGATGCCCTGCAGGCGACCTACACCCCCACGCCCATCTATGCTGCCACGCCCCACAACCTGGTGGAGGCATACACCATCGGCATGCGCGCCTTCAGCCGCAACGACTGGGCTTCGAGCATCAGCTATTTCCAACAGGTGGTGGCGCTGGAGCCGGACGCGGTGGATGTGCTGTACCTGCTGGGGGAATCCTACCGCATGCAGGGGCAGATGGATGCCGCGCTGACCGCCTTCAACCAGGCAATCAGCCAGCAGCCCAAGTTCGCCCCGCCCTACGTGGGGCGCGCCCGCCTCAACCTTGCCTCCGAGGAGCCTGAACTGGAGGATGCGCTGGAAGACCTGCAAACCGCCGCCAAACTCGACCCGCAGTACGGCGAGGCGCAGCTGGAACTGGCAAACCTCCACCTGGCGCAAAACCAGCCCGGTGCAGCGCTTTCCGTGCTGGAGGATGCCGCCCGGCTGCTGCCCGGCTCGCCGCAGGTGGAACTGACCCGCGCCCGGTCGCTGATGGCGCAGGAAAACTACAAGGACGCCCTCACGGCAGTCAACCGCGCCCTGGAACTGGACCTGACCCTGCTGCCCGCCTACCTGGTGCGGGGGGAAATTCACGCCCTGCTGCGCCAGCCGGAAAAGGCACTGGCAGACCTGACCATCTACACCCGTTACGCCGGGGGCAATATTGATGCCCAGACCCTGGTGCTGCTGGGCGAAGCCTGGTATGCCGCCGGGGACGTGGACGCCGCCCTCAACACGCTCGACCGGGCTTTGGTCGAGAATCCCCGCCTGATCAGCGCACTGATGCAGCGCGGGCGGATTCACCTTGACGAGGGCAACCTCGACGAAGCCGAAGCGGACTATGACGCAGCGGTCAAACTGCGCCGCGATTCGTTTGAAGCCAATGCCGGGCTGGCGCAGGTCTGGATGGCACAGGGCTTTTACGGCGATGCCTACAAGCGCTGGGAGGAAATCCAGAAATACATGGAGACCGATGCCGACCAGGCAGTCCTCTGGTATTACCGCGCCATCTGCCTGCGGGAGTTGAACTTCCCCGACCTGGCAATCCGCGACTGGACCCGCCTGCTGGAAGACCTGCCGGAAGAGAATGTCCCCGCGGAACTGCGGCTGGCTGCCCAGGAAATGCTGGAAGCGATCTACACGCCCACGCCCACCCCCATCCAGCCCACCCCCACCGCAACGCGCACGCCCCGGGTATCCCCCACACCCACCCGCACCCCGCGCCCCTGATCCCGTGCGACCCCATCACCTGTACCTGCTCCTCAACCGCCGCCATCAGCGGAAAACCCGCCTGCAACGGGTGGTGCGCCCGCGCCTGAGGCGGCTGGGATACGGAGCCGGGGCGGTGCTGGCAGTCCTGCTGATGGCAGCCATCATCGCCGGTGGATTTGCCTGGTCCAGCCTCACCCGCAGCCTGCCCAACGTGGAGATGCTGCCCATCCTGCTCGACCGGCAGGACGGCTTGCTGCTGGAACCCACCCGGCTGTACGACCGCAGCGGGCGCACCGTCCTGCTTGCGCTGGAAAACCCCGGCATCCCCCGCCGCTTTCTCCCCGCCAACCCCGATGAGCCGGGCGCATTTGACCCGCAGCTCATTCAGTACACGGTCTCCATGCTCGACCCGTCCTTCTGGCGCCACCCCGGTTTCCTCTGGCAATCCCTGCTGGA
>JAGVUS010000175.1 GCA_019136175.1 Chloroflexota bacterium
CCGCTCGACAATGTATCCGGCAGAAATGGCGCTGGAAGATTGGCAAATTAACCAGCTGGCATTCATCAACTATACGCTGGTTTTATCCGGCGATACCGACCGACCACTCGCCACATTGTATGAATTGCGGGAAAGGATGGACCCGTGGGCACAAGCCCTGCTGGCATTGAGCTTTTGGTCGATTGATTCCGCCAGCCCGGAGGCGGATACCCTGCTCACTGATCTTCAATCATCTGCTTCCCGCTCCGCCACAGGAACCCACTGGCAGAACAGGCTGAACGACTGGCACACCTTCTCCAGCCCGCTCTCCAATACTGCATTCGTTATCTATACCATTGCAAAGATGGACCCTGCTTCCGAATTGCTGGTGGATGCTGTCCGGTACCTGTCCCTGCATCGCAAAGCCATGGGCGGTTGGGGGTCCAGTTACGAAAACGCATGGATCCTGTTCTCCCTGGTGGAGGTTCTGAAAGGCACGGGGGAACTGCAGGGTGAATTCACCTGGCAGGCATCCCTGAACAGCACCCCAATTGCCAGCGGTGAAGTGGCAGGATTGGAAACCATGACACCCATCACCGCCACGGCATCCATCGACCAGATGCTGCGTAACGAACCCAATGGACTGACGCTGGAACGCAGCGCAGGTCCCGGACGGTTGTATTACCGGGCATACCTGCAGGTGGACCGCCCCGTGGAAACCATTCCTGCTCTCCAGCGTGGCTTGACGATTGAACGGGAATATTATCCCATTGTCCAGGATTGCCGCCTGCCGGATTGCACCACCACCTTGGAAGCCAGCCTCGGCGCTGAAAACCCGGTCCTGCTCGTCCGCCTGACGCTGACCGTGCCCGAAGACCGATATTACGTGGTGGTAAAGGACAGCATCCCCGCCGGGACGGAAATCGTCAATACCGGTTTGCTGACCACCCGGCAAGGTGAAACACCGGGTGAACTGGAAACCTACAACCCGGATGATCCCTTTGCCGGTGGATGGGGTTGGTGGATCTTTGAGCAGCCCAAGATATACGATGACGGCATTGAATGGATGGCACAGTATCTTCCCGCCGGGACATACCAACTAACCTACAAACTGCTGCCCACCCAGGCTGGAGAGTTCCGAGTATTACCCGCCCGCGCCTGGGAATACTACTTCCCCGAAGTGGAAGCCGGCACCCCCGGATCGATCTTTACCATTACACCGTAAGAGAACGGATTACAGCAAGTCATCAATGCGGCGAGTGAGTTCATCAATCCGGCGCATCAGGCTCTCCACATCCGATTGTGTCGCTGAAGCCGGGGATTCGTCCCCGGCTTCTGCGTGCATGTCCGGAGCCAGCAATAGCAGACGAAGGCGGTCCGCTTCTTCACCATCCAGTTTGCTCTGCGCAACAAGAAGATCCAGGCGGCGGGAAATTTCCCGGTCCACAATCCCGTCCGGGTCCAGAAAAGCGTGAACCGACCCCCGCAGGCGGTCAGCCGCCCCGGCGCCAGACTGTAACAGGTCAGCCAAAATTTCCTGGGAAATCCGGCTGCCTTCGCGCCGTTCCTGGTCCAACACGGTTTGCATCATAACCAGGGTGGTCAGGTCCGCTCCGCTGATATGGTCACGCACCTCAATCTCTTCGCCCTGGCGGATGAGGGTTGCCAGTTCCTCCAGGGTGATGTACCGGCGTTCCTGCGAATCATATAGCTTGCGGTTGGTGTAGCGTTTAATCGTTCGCATGGCGCGCTTGGGAAAGGTTATCCAGCTTGCGGCTCAGTTCCTCCAGGCGGGCATTCAGGGAATCAATATCCGCCCTGGTAACTGTGACAGGCTGGTTGTGTTCCTGCTCCATTTTTCGTTCCTTTGCCACCCTCTCCCGCCTGTCAAGCACCTCGCGCATCAACTTGCGCGCATCCTGTTCCGCCAGTTCGCCCCGTTCCACCAGCTTTTTGATAAATTCCTCAATTTCGTCAGATGCCAGCATGGTGGCTCCAACAGCAGCCAGCATAACCCGCCTCGCCATCTGGTATAAGGCTGCATGGTGTGGATATTCCTTGTTGCCATTTTCTTCAACAGGTTCGGTTGTCATCAGTCACCTCCAGGTTGAACAAATTGACGCAACGCGTCATTACAAATATTATAACGCACCGCGTCATTGAATTCAAGCCCCTGAACAGAATACCTCTCCGGCTTTGGGATGGATTATAATTACCCCATGTCGGATGAGAACGGGCTGAGCAAGCGCGAACTGGATATTTTGCGGCTGGTGGCAACCGGGGCAAGCAACAAGGAAATCGCCCAGCAACTGGTGATCAGCCCCAATACCGTCAAGGTTCACCTGCGCAATATTTTTGCCAAAATTGGGGTTGCATCGCGGACAGAGGCAACGCCCGCCCGGTCGGTCCAAATCCAGGCAAATCGCTGCCTGGATCATCTTTTCGATCATCGCACTGCTTACCGGCGGGTTGGTTTTTCGCCAATGGTGGCTGAATTCCCAGGTACCCACCGCCACTGCAACCATTGATCCCGCCATGACCGCCATCAATCGCTGGAGCAGCGCGTCGGATCTTCCGTTACCCTGCAAAGGACTGGCGGTTTCCACGTATGAGCGCGTTGCGTACCTGGTTTGTGGAGAGACGAGCGATGGAATCACCGGCAGGATGTTTGAATACGATCCTTCCACCGATGCTTGGACGGAAAAGGCGGAAAAGCCCACCCCGGTCAGCAACATCCAGGCAGCCCTGGTGGGCGAGCGCATCTATGTCCCCGGTGGCATGCTCCCCAACGGGATTCCATCCAACCTGCTGGAAGTATATGACCCGCGCCAGGACGCCTGGGAGGTGCTTGCCCCCCTGCCGCAGCCCCGTTCCAGTTATGCCCTGGCAGAACTGGAAGGACGGTTGTACCTGTTCGGTGGATGGGATGGAGCCCGTGTCGTGGACACTGTCTATGAATACGACCCACAGGAAAACCGCTGGCTGGAACGCAGCCCGCTTCCCTCCCCCCGCAGCCAGGCATCTGCAGTAGCGGTTGGCAGTAAAATTTTTGTCCTCGGCGGCACAGATGGTGTGCAGGGATTGACAAACAACGATGT
>JAGVUS010000258.1 GCA_019136175.1 Chloroflexota bacterium
CTGCGCGATGGTGCCGCTGGTTCGGGGGAGCGGACAGTACTGGTTTGTGGGCAGCCGGGAAGGGAAAACATACCTGGTTTCCATCCGCTAGGGCGATCCATCCCCGCCCTGCCCATTCGAGCCGACCACAGCGGTTGTCATTGCAAGGCGTAGCCGAAGCAATCCCTGTTTTTTGTAGGGGCGAGGCAGACCTCTCATAATCACGGTATGAAGGGTTCTGCCTCGCCCTTACATCCAGACAAGCAGCGTGGTGCCCTGCCCCTGCGCCCCGACCGCGGCGTTCTGTGCCGACCCAATCCCTGTATTTTGTAGGGGCGAGGCATCCGGAAACGGCGTAACCGGTGAACCAACACATCTCATGCCGGATGCTCACCTGCACTGCACCAAACGCAGTGCGGTGCAAGTGTCGCCCCTACCGCATGGTACACAGTGCGGTGCAAGTGTCACCCCCCCATGTCATTGCGAGGCGCAGCCGAAGCAATCTGGTGGTAACAAAAATGGGATTGCCACGCCCCCTGCGGGGGCTCGCAATGACAGGCGGGCAGGGATGAGTCCTGCCCCTGCCTGCGGCGCGCATTGCGGTCGGGTGTGCAGGGGCAAAAACAGGCGGGATCCTGCCGGCTATTTTGCAAATATAAAAAACAACGCGATCGCCGCCGGAATGATGAAGAATCCGATCACCATGAAAGGACCGAAGCAGCCACCCTGTTCATCCACCGGTTTGTGACCACGCTTCCCATACGCCTCCTGTGTACTGATCACCGTGGCGGATTCGTGGATCACATGATGGATATGATACGCACTCTCGTCGTTGCCAAACATCACCCGGTGGCAGGAATTGCATTCCGCCTTGTCGAGATGGGTCGATTTCAGGATCGGCTCATCATCATTGCTGCCGCCCATGCCAACAACCAGGTCTACATACTTGCTATGAAACAGGATGGACTTGCTGCCGCAATGGGGGCAGCCTTCCTCCGCCCATTTTTTTAATGCCCGGTCCGGATTGATCTTCTCTTTGTACAGCATGATTCCCCAAAAGGTACACAGTAAAAAGAGAAACAGGATTGCCCATGCCTTTACATTTGCATCCGGGGACGCCAGGACGCTGCCCGGCAGGATGGTGGAAAGAACTGCACTCAGGTTCATGAAATTTTCTCCGGTCTTTTTCAATGATGGCTTGTTGCTGGATTCCTCCGGAGACATTCCACCGGGCAGCAGTGGGGTTAAGTATAGCACGGCTTGACCCGGAGAAACGCTTCCCCAATCCGCAAAATTGCCCCTTGCATTTCCCTTTTCTTTCTGCTATAATACCTTATAGATAATTATTATCAATAACAAATAATTATCCATAAGGAAACCATGGAAGACAGACTGCAAACCCTCGTTCAGAAAATCCGGCAGCACGGGCACCGGCTGACCCCCCAGCGGATGGCAATCCTGCGCATCCTGGCGGACAGCACCGGTCACCCCACCGTTGAGCAGGTGTACGAACAGGTGCAGGCGCAGTTCCCCATGACCAGCCTGGCAACCGTCTACAAGACGGTGACGCTCCTCAAGGAGGAAGGCGAAATCCTGGAGCTGTCGTTTGGGGGCGAATCCAGCCGGTACGACGGGCACAACCCCCAGCCCCACCCCCACCTGATCTGCATCCGCTGCGGCACCATCCTCGACCCCGACCTGGCACTCTTCAACGACCTGCCGCGCGAGATCTGCGACAAGTATGGCTTCCAGATGGTCAATCACCGGGTCGATTTTTTTGGCATCTGCCCGGCGTGCCAGCAGGCACAATCCGTATCCACCACTTCAACCCCCCAGGGAAAGGAACAGGAGTTTTGAAATGGCGAAGAAAGACAAGACGTTAACGACCAGCTTTGGTCAACCGGTCAGCGATGACCAGAACAGCCTGACCGCGGGCAATCCGGGTCCGGTATTGATGCAGGATGTTCACCTGCTGGAAAAACTGGCGCACTTCGACCGGGAGCGCATCCCGGAGCGCGTGGTGCATGCCAAGGGCGCAGGCGCACACGGCTACTTTGAAGCATCCGCCGATATGAGCCAGTACACCCGGGCGGCGTTCCTCTCGGAAGCGGGCAAAAAGACGGAAGTCTTTGTGCGCTTTTCCACCGTGGGCGGCGAGAAGGGTTCCGCCGATTCCGAACGCGACCCGCGCGGGTTTGCGGTCAAGTTTTACACCGAGGAAGGCAATTATGACATGGTGGGGAACAACACCCCGGTCTTTTTCATCCGGGATGCCATCAAATTCCCCGATTTTATCCACACCCAGAAGCGCAACCCCGTCACCAACCTGAAGGACCCCGACATGTTCTGGGATTTCCTCTCGCTGACGCCCGAATCGATCCACCAGGT
>JAGVUS010000205.1 GCA_019136175.1 Chloroflexota bacterium
GTGGCAAGTACCGTCTCCCCCTTTTTCACCTGGATCAGCCGGTTTTCGGCATCGTAGATCAGACTGTCCGACGCCCGCTGCACCTGGTTGCCGTTGGCATCGTACGCGTACTTCTGCTCTGCGTTGATATGGGTCACCGCATGGGGGTGTGCCGGGTCACCGTAGCTAAAGACGACCCCCGCCTTGCTGTCCAGGTTGCCGGTGTCGGGGTCATAGGTATAGCTCTCCAGGGGATAGGTCCCCTGCGTCCCTCCAACGGCAGCGGCTGAGGTCAGCCGGTTCAGAGTGTCGTAGCCAAAGCTCTGGGTCTGGGTTCCCCCCGCAAGGGCATCAACAATGGAGAGGATATTCCCCACGCTGTCATAGGAATACCCGAGGTTGAGGAGGGAATTGTAATCGGGGGTATTGGTCCCGGCAGTGTATGTATCCAGCCAACCGCTTCCGCTCATGGTCCAGCCACCCACATCATAGGTATACCGCTGCCGGAGGACACCACCGGAGAGCTGTCGTTCCAACAAGCGCCCGGCTGAATCGTATTGGGTGTTGCTGACATAACTGCTGTTGCCCACAACGGTATTCAATGCCATCTGTGGAAGGTAGGTGTACGTTACCGTTTCCCCCAACCCGCCGGCATTGTTTGCCGGGTACCGGATGGTATGCAACTGGTTGGCACTGTTATACGTCCACTGCGTCTGGAAAGAACCGGAGCCCGAAATGTTGCGGGTCTCGGCAATCAACCTGTTACGGGCATCATACCCCCAGGTTGTCGATCCGCTGCCATCTGTCATGCCGGTGCGGTTGCCAATCCCGTTGCTGCCGCTGTCATAAGAAAAAGCAATGTCATATGTGTCTGGTTGTGCAGGGCAGGCGTCGTCACTGCGGTAATGCTTGCCGGTCAGGCGGTTGAGGTTATCATAATACAGGCAAATCCGTTGTCCGCGGGCGTCTGTTTGGCGGATCAGGTTCCCCAGGGCATCATACGCATAGATCCATGTGCCCATGTCCGGATCCGACTGGCTGGTCTTGCGCCCACCCTGGTCATGGACGAGGTGTGTAACCGCTGTCCCATATACGGCATCCACCAGCCTTCCCATTTTATCGTAATAATATGCCACAGCCGGTCCTTCAGGTCCCTGAACCCTGCCAGTCAAGCCATTGCTGTTTTGGTTTGTCGTGGTGGTTTCGCCATTGCGGGCGGTTTCCTGGGTGACCTGGCAGGGGAGTGAAGCTGTGGTGTCTCCGGCGGTTCGTTTCAGGCAATTGGGCTGAACGGAATAATACACTTGCAACGCATACGAACCCGGCACGGCATCCTGGGGTTCTTTGACCCATACCACCCTGCCCAAGGCATCATATTGGGTCATGGTGACTGCAATTTCGGAGACTGGTTGGCAATAATGTTCCATGCACCATGCATTCCCGGTGGGGTAGGGCATCGAACGGGACACCTTCAACCCGATATCATTGTACTCATACAGCGTGTGTGTCATCACCGTGCGCACCCCCACATCCAAAACTGCTCCCGCCAGGTGGGTTAAAATCAACCGCCCCATCCCATCGTAGAATCTTCGGGTCACGTTGGTGGTGGATGCATCCAGTTTTTGGCGGATTTCTTCATAATACGGATTGGCGGTATCGTAATAAGCAATCTGGATTGTTGGCGAACTGGCATCATCCCCTGGACGGATCAGGGAAGTCAGTCGTCCAAAGACATCGTACCCGGCTATTACCGTGGACCCCGCCCCATTCGGACCGGTTTCGGTAAGGGGAACCCCCAACCGGTAATCATGGCTGTATCGTGTTACGTGCCCTGCCGCATTCTTCACCCAGCCAGGGAAGGTGTGGTAACCATCATCCACACAAAAGGTTCCATCGCCCGTTTGTCCAAAACAAGTGGTGGTCGCTTGCCCACCTGCGGATGGAATATCATTTTGACCTGTGGGAACGGTATATCTCGTCACAGTGGTTGTATTCCCCCAGGCATCGTATTCATAGCGGGTATTCTGGTAGCTCCAGATGGAGGCGTTTAATAGTTTCTTTTGAACCGTGAGTTTCCCCGTGGTGGGTTGTGTCCAAAAATTGACAGCGGAATCATACCAGTTCAACGTTAAGTCAATCAATGTGCCAAAATAAGAGGGTTCGCTTTCCGGAATGCATTGCCCGGTTGTACATGCGTATTGGTAGATGGCTGCTGGAAGGGAGACCAGGTAAGCGTTTGAGGACGCATTCGGAAAGTATCTTGTCCATGTCACCCGTTGATTGACCCACGCACTTCCCTCCCAGGCAGCTTCGTATACCCGGGTCCGGTTGCCGTATTGGTGGTTGCCCTGGTAGGAGGGGTCATGGTAATACATTTGGCTG
>JAGVUS010000324.1 GCA_019136175.1 Chloroflexota bacterium
GCTGAGGTGGAAATGATTCCCCCGTTAATTGTCCAGCAAGCTCTGAGCAGTGGCATCACACTGATGGCAATTACGGATCACAATGCTTCTGCCAACATCCAGGCAGTCCAGCAGGCTGCTGCCGGCACCGACTTGGTTGTCCTTCCTGGTATGGAACTCCAGACCCGCGAGGAAATTCACAGCATCTGTATTTTTGATTCACTGGATCAAATCCGGGATTTTCAAAAATGGGTGGATGGCATCCTTCCAAATCTAAAAAATCAACCGGATTACTTCGGTGAGCAATTTGTTGTGGATTCAACCGGTGACTACATCTGCACCGAACCCCGCCTGTTGCTAACCTCTACAACAGTATCCATTGATGAAGCCTGGCAAAAAGTGATGGACCTGGGAGGTATCCTGATCCCTGCCCATGTTGATCGCAAATCCTTCGGATTGCTGGCAAATCTGGGTTTTGTACCACCACACATACCCTTTAACGCCCTGGAACTCTCCCGGCACCTTCACCCGAATAAGGCACTGCAAGTTTTTCCAACACTAGCAGGATATCCCCTGATTCAGAGCGGGGATGTTCACCGTCTTAATGAATTTCTAGGCGCATTAATCTTGAAAATCGACAAACCAACAATTTCGGAAATCCGCCTGGCACTTCAAAACCAGGAAGATCGATCATTTTCCATCCGTAATTCCTGAAACAAGGAGTGTATATCAGTCTGGACACTTGGCTGATTTCTGAATGACATTCGTTAATTGACCGTTTTCAATCTCACGGGTAAACTCATGACGGTTATGACTCTGCATGGATGAGTAACTATTAGATAACATATTTACAGATAACATATTTATTGGAGCAATCCATGGTGAAAAATACAACAAAAATACCCGAGAATGATCCACTGAACAATCCTGAAATCGTTGCAGATATTGATACCATCATTAACGCCAACCGTTATCTTCCCGGTGCTACGATGGTTGTGTTGAACGAACTCCAGAATAAAATTGGGTATATCACTGAACCAATGCAGCAATATGTTGCCAACAAGCTCCATGTACCGGTCAGCCAGGTGCACGGAGTTGTATCCTTTTATTCCTTTTTTACCACCAAGCCTCGCGGAAAACACACCATCAAATTCTGCATGGGAACCGCCTGCTATGTGGGCGGAACACCCCAACTGATTGAAAAAGCCAAGCAGGTTCTTGGTGTGGATGTTGGTGAAACCACTCCGGATGGTGAAATCACTCTGGAAGTATGCCGCTGTGTGGGCGCATGCAGCCAGGCTCCTGTCGTTGTTGTGGACGATTCAGTACATGGCCGCGTCCGTCCCAACAAATTCCCCCAGGTGATTCGCTCCATTCAGACCAAGCAGAACCAATAGGATACCTGTGCGAGAACTTTCCCTGCATCTCCTGGATATTGCAGAAAACAGCGTTGCGGCTGGTGCAAGCTGGATTCAAATCGTTGTTGATGAATCCATTGTTCAGGACCG
Organism: Chloroflexota bacterium; assembly: GCA_019136175.1. Classification (GTDB taxonomy): domain Bacteria; phylum Chloroflexota; class Anaerolineae; order Anaerolineales; family Anaerolineaceae; genus CALMHE01. The sequence goes on from JAGVUS010000324.1 coordinate 1,488, forward strand.
CCTGTATATTTCTGTGAGGGATAATGGGAAAGGAATGGATGCAGAAACCATTCAAAAAGTCTTGGATCCCTTCTACACAAGCCGCACAACCCGCAAGGTTGGGTTGGGGCTCCCCCTCCTGAAAGCCGCTGCTGAAAGCTGCAACGGTTATTTGACGATACAATCCACACCTGGCATTGGCACCTGTGTGGAGATCGAATTTCAACACAGCCACATTGACCGAATGCCGCTTGGTGACCTGGCATCCACTCTCTTGACCCTGGTGATCTCTGCACCACAAATCCACTGGGAATGCCAATACCAGGTGGATTCTCAAACTTTTTTATTTGACAACCAGCCCATCATGCAGGAATTGGAGGGGATTCCCCTCACAGATCCTGCCATCCTGTCATTCCTTCGCCAGTTGATTGAGGAAGGAATACAAAATATCCAACCCCTCCCTTCGGGAATATCGAAATAAAGGAGATAAAATATGCCTACCGTAAAAAGCCTGGAAGATCTAAAGAGAATTCGTGAAGAAGCCCTCCAGAAACGACAGGTGAAAGCTGCCTCCGGTGAAGCAAACATTGTGGTTGCAATGGGCACCTGCGGGATTGCTGCTGGCGCCCGCGAAGCTATGAAGGCAATCCTCAATTTGATCGAAACAGAAAACATCCCCGGAATTATTGTGACACAAACAGGCTGCATTGGGCTGTGCGAACGCGAACCTATCGTCCAGGTTCAGGTTGGTGAACAGCCAAAAGTTACATACGGCAAAGTAACCCCGGAAATCGCCCGCCGGATTGTCAAAGAACATGTGGTCGAAGGCAAAATTATAGAAGATCACGTCATCCCCATGTAAGAGGGTGACTTTTACCTACAATTACCAGAGATAAGGCAGAATTATGAAGTTTTACCGCTCACACGTGCTTGTATGCATCGATCCGGAATGCCGGAGCAAGGGTGCATACGAAGTATTGGATGCCCTGCAGGATGAACTGGTTGCCAATGGACTAATTGATGAAGTCCAGGTGCTGGAAACCTCCCGGATTGGCGGCTGTGACCAGGGTCCCGAAATCATGGTGTACCCGGAAGGAGTGCACTACGCCAACCTGACACCTGATGATATGGCTTTCATTGTGGAGGAACATTTCCTCAAGGGTCGCATTGCGAAAAAATTCCTCCTCCCAATCACCTCGGTCGTGGATGAAGAATTAAGTGCCCCCACCCCAAAGGAAATCCGGATCGTCCTTCGTAATTGCGGCAAGATCGATCCGCAAAACATTGAAGATTATATTGCCGAAGACGGGTACATGGCACTTGCAAAAGTGCTGACAGAAATGACGCCGGAAGATGTGATCGATGAAGTCATGAAATCCGGTCTGCGTGGCAGGGGTGGTGCAGGTTTCCCCACTGCCAAAAAATGGTCTTTTGCCCGCGCCTCTGCTGGAACCCCCAAGTACCTCATCTGCAACGCGGATGAGGGTGATCCTGGTGCATTCATGAACCGCCGCGTTCTGGAAGGCGATCCGCATGCTGTGATTGAGGGAATGGCAATTGCTGCTTACGCAATTGGCTGCAGCCAGGGATATATCTACTGCCGGGCTGAATACCCAATTGCCGTCAGCACGCTGCGGCTGGGCATCCAGCAGGCAAGGGAAATGGGGCTGTTGGGACAAAATATTCTTGGGACCGATTTTTCCTTCGATCTCGAAGTCCGGATGGGTGCAGGAGCATTTGTTTGCGGTGAGGAAACCGCGTTGATGGCATCCATTGAAGGAAAACGCGGTGAACCCCGTCCACGCCCGCCCTTCCCGGCTGTCAGCGGTTTGTGGGGAAAACCGACAAACATCAACAACGTGGAAACCTATGCCAATGTACCGCAAATTATCCTGAAAGGTGCCGACTGGTACGCTTCCATGGGCACCGAAAAAAGCAAAGGCACCAAAACCTTTGCCCTGGCAGGTGACGTCAAACATACCGGTCTGATTGAAGTCCCCTTGGGGATCACCCTCCGGGAAATCATTTTTGATGTGGGTGGAGGGATTAAGGACAACAAGGGCTTCAAGGCAGTCCAGACGGGCGGTCCCATGGGTGGATGTCTCCCATCTGAGTACCTAGACTTGTCTGTTGATTATGAAGCACTTACTGCAGCAGGATCCATGATGGGTTCGGGTGGTATGGTCGTCATGGATGATGAAACCTGCATGGTGGATATTGCCCGCTTCTTCATGGAATTTACACAGGATGAGAGTTGTGGAAAATGTACCCCTTGCCGTGTTGGCACCCGGCGGATCCTCGATATCCTGGACCGCATCTGTGCCGGGAAAGGCGAAGATGGGGACATCGAATTGCTGGAACAACTGAGTCAGGAGATTCGAACCAACAGCCTGTGTGGCTTGGGTCAGGGTGCACCCAACCCGGTCATCAGCACACTGAAACACTTCCGCCACGAATACGAAGCTCACATTTATGAAAAGAAATGCCCCGCCAAGGTCTGCAAAGCATTAATCCGCTACGAAATCCTTCCTGAAGCCTGTACAGGGTGTACGGTATGTGCCAGAAATTGTCCGGTCGGCGCCATTACAGGCGAGAGACGTGGTGTTCATGTAATTGATTCTGACATTTGTGTCCGATGCGGCATTTGCCAGCAGGTATGTAACTTTAACGCAGTGGTAGTACGGTAGTTAACGAACTGCAAATCCCAACCAGCAGGAGGTCTTGATGACCATAGGATCCATTGACGATCAAAAAATCACAGAAGTTGTTGACAGGGTGATAGCACATCATGGTGCCACCATGGATGAATTAATACCCATCCTGAATGATGTCAACAAGGAACTGGGTTACCTTTGCGGTTTCCAGCTTTTACCAGATGCTCTCCACAAAACCACGCGGACGCCATGTGATCCAGTTTTGTGAGAGTGCTCCTTGTCACGTGGTTGGAGGACGCGAAGTCTGGAAAACACTGCGTGAGGAATTAAAACTGGAAGCCAATGAAACCAGCCCTGACGGAAAGTGGACGCTGGCAACGACGAGCTGCCTGGGATTGTGCAGTGTGGGTCCGGTGATCATTATTGATGATGATGTCTATGGCAATCTTACCCCGGACCAAATCCCGGGAATCCTGGCACGGTACAGTTAACAAGGAGAAAAACATGAAAACTGTACGAGCAATGGTATTGGTATCCAGCGACCCCCAAAGCCTTCTGAATGGCGCTGAGCAAGTGTATCAGCAACTGCAATCGGAAATTGCTGCATTTGGACTTGAAGATGAAGTCTCCCTCAAAATGGTGGGGGATATTGGTCGGCATGATGCTGTTCCCATGGTTATTATCTATCCGGAAGCGGTCATTTATGGACCGGTTAAGCCCGAAGACGTCCATCATCTCGTGGAGGAACATCTCTACAAAGGACGGGTTGCAGCAGAATTGCAAGCCCCTGTGCGGGAATTATCGGGCAGAATTGCCTGGTTATCCGCCAGGAAAGGCACTCTCCCCGCAGAAAAACGGGTGGTCCTGCGCCGCGCTGGAATCATTGATCCAACCAGCATCGAAGAATATATCATTCATGATGGATATTCTGCACTGGGTACCGTGTTGGGAGAAATGCAGCCCAGCCAGGTGATTGATGTCGTCAAAAAATCAGGCTTGCGGGGACGTGGTGGAGCAGGCTTTCCCACTGGCACCAAGTGGGGGTTCGTTGCAGGCACAAAAAGTGAGAAAAAATACGTGGTATGCAATGCCGACGAAAGCGAGCCAGGCACCTTCAAGGATCGATTGATTCTGGAAGGGGATCCACACAGTATCCTCGAAGCCATGGCAATTGCCGGATACTCAGTTGGCGCTGATGAAGGTTTCATTTATGTTCGAGGCGAATATACACTTGCCCAGGAACGTCTCCACCACGCCATCACCCAGGCGGAGGAAATGGGATTCCTCGGTGAAAATATCTTTGGAACAGGCTTCAATTTCAAAATCCACATTCATAGCGGGGCGGGTGCATACATTTGCGGCGAAGAAACAGCATTGATTGAATCCATCGAAGGAAAACCCGGGCTCCCCCGTTCCCGCCCCCCCTTCCCCACGACCCATGGACTTTGGGGAAAACCAACCCTTGTCAATAATGTGGAAACCCTTGCCAATGTTCCACCCATCATACAATATGGTCCGGAGTGGTACGGCACACTTGGCACTCCTTCCAGTCCCGGAACAAAAGTTTACACCATCATGGGGCATGTCAACAAAACGGGAGTGATCGAGGTCCCGATGGGAATCACCCTCCGCGAAGTCATCGCCATCTACGCGGGAGGAATGAAACCCGGTTCCTCATTCAAGCTGGCACAAACTGGCGGATCGAGCGGATCGGTCATCCCCGCCAGCCTGCAGGACACCCCAATGGATTTTGATGCATATTCCAGGGCTGGGGTTTCACTGGGCTCTGGTGCTTTGCTGATCTGCGATGAAGATACCTGCGTTGTCGACTTGGGCAGAGTACTCATCAATTTCTTCCGAAACGAAAGCTGCGGAAAGTGTAGTCCTTGCCGGATCGGCACCCAACGCTCGTATGAAATCATGGAATCCATTGCCAATGGAAACGCAAAACTGGAAGACCTGCAAACCCTGATCAACCTGGCGGACAGTATGAATGAAGTCTCCAATTGCGGGCTTGGTCAAACTGCCGGTACTCCCATCCGTGATATTCTGAAATACTTCCGCGCTGAAGTTGAAGCACACATACGCCTGCACGTGTGTCCAACAGGCGTATGCGAAATTAAAATTCCTGTATAGGAAAACATCACCCATCCCAAATCCAAGCGAGGTTTTCAACATGTCTTCAGAACAAAATAACAACGCAGTGAGTATTGATGCCTTGATGCCAGGTGATATGGCGGCAAAGGCGGAAGCCATCGGTATTAAAAAAGCATCCATGCCGTTTTGGAATATGTTTGTTTTGGCAATCCTGGCAGGAGCGTTCATTGCTCTCGGTGCAATCTTTGCCACCACAGTCAGCGCCGGATCCATTTCCATCAAGGATGCTGCCGGAGCAGCAGCTTATAGTACCGGTTTGACCTATGGCGTAACCCGGCTTCTGACCGGTCTCGTTTTCACCCTCGGACTGATCCTGGTTGTTGTTGGCGGTGCGGAACTGTTTACTGGCAACAACCTCATCCTGATGGCTTTCATGGACAAAAAGGTCTCCCTTGCACAGTTAATGCGAAACTGGGGAATTGTGTACCTGGGAAACTTTGTTGGCTCCATTCTGACCGCCCTGGTGATGTTCCTCACCAAGCAATACACATTTGGGAACGGTTCGATTGGCTTAAACGCATTGAATATCGGAAACGCAAAATCAGGGCTTGACTTTGTGCAGGCAATTGCATTGGGCATCATGTGTAACGCCCTGGTTTGTCTTGCCGTCTGGCTGTGCTACTCGGCACGCAGCACAACCGACAAGATCCTGGCGATCATTCCCCCCATCTCGGCATTCGTGGCCGCGGGCTTTGAGCACAGCGTTGCCAATATGTACTTTATTCCGATTGCCCTGTTTATCAAGAGTTGGGGCGATCCCAAATTTTTTGAAATGATTGGCAAAACAGCAGCGGATTTTCAAAACCTTACTTGGGGTAAATTCCTTGTTGGTAATCTTCTACCGGTCACAATTGGTAACATTATCGGTGGAGCATTCATGGTGGGTCTGGTGTATTGGTTCGTCTACCTGCGCGGTAAAAAGACCGCCAAATAGGAGGTAAAATGCCAAAAATTACAATTAACGGTCAAGAGATAGAAGTACCCCCAGGAAAAACTGTCCTGGAGGCAGCCCAGTTAGCCGGGATTACCATCCCGACCCTGTGCTACCATAAAGACCTTTCGCCATATGGAGGATGCCGCCTTTGCATGGTGGAGGTCCAGGGCGCCCGTCTTCCCATGGCATCCTGTACCCTGCCCGCCTCCGAAGGCATGGTGGTTCAAACGGAAACTCCCAAACTGGCAGATTCCCGCCGAACTGTACTGAAACTTCTCCTGTCTGCGTATTATGACCGGGGTGATAATGCCAACGATGGTCGGGAAAACGAATTGATCCATTGGGCAAAATTCTACGGTGTTGATATCGAAAAAGCATCGCTCAAAGCCCCGCGCTATGAAATCAATGCCGATCCGAACCCCTTCATTTACATTGACATGAACAAATGCATCCTCTGCGGAAGATGCGTACGTGCATGTGCAGAGGTGCAGGGACGATTTGTTTGGGGCATCTCGGAACGAGGCTTTGAATCCAAGGTTGTGGCTGGTCTGGATGAACCCATGCTGGAAGCTAGGTGTGAATCCTGTGGAGCCTGCGTGGCTTACTGCCCAACCGGTGCACTGGAGAACAAGCTCTCGATTGGCATGGGCAAAGCAGACGAAATTGTCCAAACCATCTGCCCATACTGTGGTGTTGGATGTACGGTTGATTTGAATGTGAAAGATGGGAAAATCATCCGTGTCACATCCAGCCCGGAAGGTGCAGTCAACGGAATGCGGCTCTGCGTGAAAGGTCGGTATGGATATGATTTTGTCCACCACGACGAACGCCTGAATAAACCGCTTGTCCGTGAATATCTTTTGAATGGCACTCAACGACCCAAGGGTGCAGATCGCGGGAAATGGGTTGAGGTTGATTGGGAAACCGCCCTCACCATTACAGCCCGGAAAATCGCAGAACTTCGCGATGCACACGGCGCAGACAGCATCGGCGTCCTGACATCAGCCAAGTGCACCAACGAAGAAAACTATTTGATGAACAAATTTGCGCGCCAAGTGGTCGGAACAAACAACATAGACCACTGCGCGCGTCTCTGACACTCCAGCACTGTGGCCGGTCTGGCCACTTCCTTCGGTTCTGGAGCAATGACCAATTCGATGGACGATGTTGCCGAACAGGCAAAGACCATCTTCATCATTGGTTCCAACACCACCGAGCAGCATCCTGTATTTGGCACGCGGATTCGCCAGGCGGTGTTACGCCGCGGCGTTAAGCTGATTGTTGCTGATCCCCGCCGGATTGATATCACAGAATTTGCAACCCTGCACCTGCGGTTGAAACCCGGCACCGACATTGCCCTGCTGAATGGATTGATGTACATCATCCTTGAGAAGGGCTACGAAGATAAAGCGTTTATTGAAAGCCGGACAGAGAATTTTGAGGAATTCAAAGCCAATGTCATGCAATACAACCCGGAACTGGTCTCAGAAATAACCGGCGTTCCGGTGACACAATTGTATGAAGCGGCTGAAATCCTGGGAACCAGCAAACCTGGCGCCATTCTTTGGGCAATGGGCATCACCCAGCATGTGGTTGGGGTGCAAAACGTGCGCACCTGTGCCAATCTGCAAATGCTGCTTGGCAATATTGGCATCCCCGGCGGCGGCGTAAATCCCCTGCGCGGTCAAAATAACGTCCAGGGTGCCTGCGATATGGGTGGTTTACCCAATGTTTATCCCGCCTATCAGCAGGTAATCAATGAAGACGTCAGGAAAAAATTTGAAACTGCCTGGGGTGTTCCTCTTTCCCCCAAGGTTGGAATGACAGTGACCGAGATGATCCCTGCAATTGCCGAGGACAAGATCAAGGCACTCTACATCCTGGGTGAAAACCCAATCATGTCAGACCCGGATACCAACCACATCCGCCATTGTCTGGAACAGCTTGAATTTATGGTGTTGCAGGAAATCTTCCCCACAGAAACCGCTCCATATGCAGATGTATTGCTGCCAGGTGTCACTTTTGCTGAGAAAACCGGCACCTTCACAAATACGGAACGGCGCGTTCAACTGGTTCGCCAGGCAATCCCGCCCATTGGTGAAGCCCGTCACGACTGGGAAATCACCCAGGAAATTGCCAGGCGGGTTATGGAATTTGGTCAACGGAAAGCTGACTTGAGTGCCCCCCAAGCTGCATGGAATTATTCCAGCCCGGCAGAGATCGTGGCTGAAGTAGCTGCCCTTGCTCCCAGCTATGCAGGCATCAGCCTGGAACGGTTGGATCGTGGAGAAAGACTGCAATGGCCTGTAAAAGGCAACGACCACCCCGGGACCCCCATCCTGCATGTTGGTCAATTTACCAGGGGCAAAGGTCTGTTTGCGGTCACCGAACACATCCCGCCAGTGGAGCTTCCCGACAAGGAATATCCCATGCTTCTCAGCACCGGGCGTGTTCTGTATCACTGGCACGGTGGTGAAATGACCCGCCGGGCGAAAGGTCTGCTGGAAGTCTACAGCCAGTCTTTGATTGAACTCAATCCACAGGATGCGGCTCAGTTGGGCTTGCAGGAAGCCCAGAAAGTGCGCGTTTCCTCCCGCCGCGGAACCATTGAAGCGGAAGCATGGGTTACCGACCGGGTTCCACCGGGAATGGTATATGCAAACTTCCACTTCCCGGATGTTCCCGCCAACTCCTTAACCATTGCAGCGCTTGACCCAATTGCTAAAATTCCTGAATACAAGGTGTGCGCAGTCAAGCTGGAACTGGTTGAGGCATAGAAAAACAAACCGCGATGAGAAACGGGTGCGGTTAAGGTTCACCGCACCCGTTTCTCTTTGACTGGAAACAAAGTCTTTTTTATGTTTTAATGGGCGTTATGACAGAGATTGTTGTGCCATACCAGTTTACCCAGGTGACCCCGGATGGATGCGAATCCATTCAAACCAACATTGCTGTGGAATATCCGGTTTCACTGACTGTGAATGGGGAAATTTGGTTAACTTTTCAATGTACCCCCCAGTTCCTGGAAGCGTTGGCAGTCGGGTTTCTTTATAATGAGGGGTTCATTTTCAGCCTGGATGAAGTTGCCAATATTCATGTGTGTGACAGCAAGGATAATGTCGACATCTGGTTAAACCATTCGGTCAAAAAACCACTTTCATGGAAACGCACATCCGGATGTCATGGTGGTACAACTTCCATGGACCTGGACCGCGATAATTTCCAACCCATCACACACCCTGCGCCATCCTCCCCACAACAAATTTTTAGTTTGGTGGACGAGTTTCTGACCAAACAGCCTCCCCATTCCGAATCCGGCGGGGTTCACACCTCTGCTCTGGCAGATCATGGACACATCCATTTATTACTTCATGATATCGGTCGGCATAACTCATTTGATAAAATTGCCGGTTTTATCTTGCTGGAAAAGATTCGCCTTGAGAACCCCGCCATCCTGACGTCCGGCCGCGCCAGCTCGGACATGCTTCAAAAGACAATCCGGATGCAAATTCCCTATCTGATCACCATGCGTTCCACCAGCCGGACAGGGATTGAACTGGCGGAAGAGTGGGGTATCACACTCATCAGCGGAGCACGGAGAGGGCGGTTTACCATTCTTGCACATCCAGAACGGATTGACCTTTCGGATTAAATATACAAATATGAGATGACAATCTCATTATACGTCAATGATGAATGACACTTATAGCGCCCTGTCTTCAATGATACAAAAAGAACATACAGCATTGCATTCAACGGCGAACAAATGAACGGAATTCCCACCACGAAGGAAGAACTCCTTCAAGCCTACCAAAGCATCCCCTGGTTCTTTGACCTCAAACCCAAGCAAATGGAACGCCTGGTTTCCATTTCCCACCTGAGGTTGATACCGGTTGGGGATAGTTTGTTTGGCGAAGGTGACCGCGCCGATTGCGTCCATATTGTGCTGGATGGTCAATTCCAGGTGGAAATGTACATCCCCACCCAGGGGCAGTTCAATGTATTCATTGCTGAAACATTGGATGTGCTTGGTTGGTCATCCCTGACACCGGTTGTACGGCAAAGAATTGCCACCGTCCGGGCAATCGTCCCCTCCCGCGTCATTTCACTGGATGGCGAACCCCTGCGTAAACTTTGCGATGAAGACCACGATATTGGATATGTAGTCATGCGCCGGATTGCCAATGTGGTTGCCAGCCATTTCCTCATCACCCGTCTCCAGTTGATGAATCAGATCATCGAGCAATCCAAAGAAACTGCCAATCACACCTGATTCTGGATCCAGTCCAAATCGGATTATTCAGGTAGTATAATCAAAATCATGCACGAAATGGTCGTAACAGAAAATATTCTGAACATTGCTACGCGCCACGCCCTTCACGCTGGGGCAAAACGCGTGACCGATATTCACATTACAATTGGTCAGCTTTCAAGCATTGTGGATGATTCTGTCCAGTTTTATTGGGACATGATTAGTGAAAACACCATTTGCCAGGGAGCAACATTGCATTTCTCCCGGATCCCGGCGACAATGGTTTGCTTGGAATGTGGTAATGAATATAAGTTAAATGAAGACGGATTGCGTCCCTGCCCATCGTGCAGCAGCTTTCACCTCAAGCCGAAAACCGGGGAGGAATTCTTCCTGGATAGCATAGAAATCGTAAAATAGTCAAGGAGAGAAGATGCGGGTTCAAGTTGTTGAAAAAATCCTGAATGCAAATGACCAGGTTGCCGGGTTGAACCGGGTTAAGCTGGATGAAAAACGTATTTTTTCCATAAACCTAATGGCTTCACCAGGATCCGGTAAAACCAGCCTGATCCTCCAGACGATTCAAGGATTGAATACCAGGATGCAGATCGGTGTGATCGAAGGTGATACAGCTCCGGTCACAATCGATGCTGATAAAATCCTTGCTGCCGGAATGCCCGCCGTCCAGGTGAATACCGGTGGAGAATGTCATCTGGATGCGGTCATGATTGACCGTGCACTAAATGCCCTCCCCCTGGTGAATCTTGACCTGGTGATCGTCGAAAATGTTGGTAACTTAATTTGCCCGGCAGCCTTCAATCTTGGCACGCATGCCAATGTCCTGATTGCCAGTGTTCCCGAAGGGGATGACAAGCCGTATAAATATCCAAACATCTACCGCGGCCTGGATGTGTTGATCATCAACAAAATCGATCTATTGCCTTATGTTTCATTTAACATGGAATATTTCCAACAGGGAGTGGAACTGTTGAATCCCGGATTGGTCACCTTCCCCGTCTCCTGTAAAACAGGTGAGGGTATTGAGAAATGGATTGACTGGCTCCAGCTCCGCGTGAACCAACAGAAAGCTGGATGAACCCAATTTCGGAAACCGTACGGGTGGAAGTAACTGGCATTGTTCAGGGTGTCGGTTTTCGTCCGTTTGTTTATAACCTTGCCATCCAACTTTCCCTCACAGGTTGGGTGCGGAACACTTCCGCCGGAGTGGAAATGGAGCTAAATGGGGATCGACAAAACATTTCACAATTCCTTGAAAGATTAACCAATCAACTGCCCCCGCTTGCCCGGATCGACACCATCCATACAGAAACCATCCCCTCCAATGGATCTGTAACATTTGAAATCCTCTCCAGCCAGCCTCAGCCTGGACAGTTTCTGCCCATCTCGCCCGATGTTGCCATTTGTCTGGATTGTCAGCAGGAATTGTTTGATCCCCAAAACCGCAGATTTCATTATCCATTTATCAACTGCACCAATTGTGGACCGCGTTACACTATTATTAGAGACATCCCTTATGATCGTCCCAATACTACCATGGCAGGGTTTGATCTCTGCCCGGACTGCTTAAGCGAGTATCAAGATCCACGGGATCGCCGTTTCCATGCCCAGCCGGTTGCCTGTCCAGTTTGTGGACCGTATCTCACCTTTGTGGTCAATGGGGAACCAATCGCAACCCATGAAGAAGCTTTGCAAACCGCCCGCCAATGGCTACGGCAGGGTAAGATTCTTGCCATCAAAGGATTGGGCGGATATCACCTGGCATGCGACGCTACCAACCCACCGGTTGTTGCCGAATTACGCAGACGAAAAAAACGCAGCGATAAACCCTTTGCCTTGATGTGCTTTGATCAGCAAAGATTGAAAAAACATGCAGTGTGTTCCCGTGAGGAGTGGAAGCTCCTGACATCTCCAGCTTGCCCCATTGTTTTAATGAGCAGGGACAAAAAATCACCAGTCGCCCGGGAAGCTGCTCCCAACCAGAATACACTTGGGATCATGCTTCCATACACCCCGCTACACCTGTTGCTGCTGGAACCCGAACCGGATTATCCGGAAATCCTTGTCATGACCAGTGGAAACCTGTCGGATGAACCAATCGCATACCGGGATGAGGATGCGCTGGAAAGATTGTCACCCCTTGCAGATGGTTTTCTGATCCACAACCGCCCCATCCACATGCGCGTGGATGATTCGGTTGTCAGAATCTTTCAATCAAAACCCTTCCCAATTCGGCGGTCGCGTGGGTATGCCCCGGATCCAATTCCCCTTCCGGTTCATATTCCTTCCGTATTGGCAGTGGGGGCTGAATTAAAAAATGTTTTTTGCCTGACGCGTGACCGGTATGCATTCCTCAGTCATCACATTGGTGACATGGAAAATTACGAAACGTTTTCTTCCTTCGAGGAAGGCATTTCCCACCTCAAACATTTATTTCGGATTCACCCGGAACGAATTGCCTGTGACCTGCATCCCGACTACCTGGCTACAAAATACGCCATCCAGCAATCCCGGGAAACCAACCTCCCTTTGATTAAAATTCAGCACCACCACGCCCACCTTGCCAGTTGTCTTGCTGACAACCACTGGAACAGCAAGGAACCTGTCATTGGTTTATCCCTCGATGGGACTGGGATGGGTACGGATGGAGCCATATGGGGTGGCGAAATATTATTGGGTAGTTACAGGAACTTCCAACGCCTGTTTCACTTGAAATATGCGCCTCTTGCCGGGGGAGATATCTCCATCCGAAAGCCCGCAAGAATGGCACTGGCTCACTTGTGGGCATCAGGCTTGGATTGGGAGCCTGACCTGCCGCCTGTTCAGGCACTATGTTACGAGGAGAGGCTGGCATTGAGGTCATCCCTGGAACACCAGTTGAATACAATTCCCACCTCCTCCATGGGAAGGCTGTTTGACGCCGCAGCCGCGCTGATCGGGCTTCGTTTCGAATCAAATTATGAGGGTCAGGCAGCCATCGAACTGGAAGCAGTTGCAGATTTGGAAGAGAACAAATCCTACGCAATTGAAATCAATCATCAAGAGATTGACCCGGCAATGCTCTGGAATGCCATCATTCGGGATTGGCGTGAAGGTGTGGCAGTTCCCATCCTTGCAGCAAGGTTTCACAACAGTATTGCCCATTTTCTCCTTGAGTGTTGTAATACCATCTACAGGGATCACTCGATTAAAACTGTTGCGCTCAGCGGAGGAGTCTGGCAGAATCAGTATTTGTTGGAGAAAACCAAGAGCCAGTTGGAGCAAAATGGTTTTCGGGTCCTGATTCACCACCAGGTTCCCGCCAATGATGGCGGCATCGCCCTTGGGCAGGCTGTAATTGCTGGCTCTGTGGAATTATCGGTTCAATTATGAAAGGAAGCAAACAATGTGCCTAGGTATTCCCGGTAAAATCATTGAATTGTATGATCAGAATGGTTTTTTGATGGGAAAAGTGGATTTTGGCGGAGTTCTTCGGGAATGTTGTTTCGTTGGGCTGCCCAATGCCCAGGTGGGACAGTATGCAGTCATTCATGCTGGTTTTGCATTAAATATTCTCAGTGAAGAAGAAGCCAGGATAACCATCGATGCCCTGCAGGAAATCTCCGACCTGGCTTCGGATTTAGATGCGGAGAAAGAATGAGTGATGGTTTTCCCCTGGCAGATGGGTACCGTGATCCAACCCTGGTAGCCACCCTGCTGGCTCAGTTGCATGTTTCTGTAACCCATCCCTGGGTCATTATGGAAATATGCGGCGGACAGACCCACGCCATCATGCAATCCGGTCTGGATCAACTTCTACCGCCCCAGATTGAGCTTGTCCATGGACCTGGTTGCCCGGTATGTGTCACCCCCCTTGAATTGATTGACAAGGCACTGGATATTGCTTCCCGACCGGAAGTGATCTTTTGTTCATTTGGAGATATGCTTCGGGTACCTGGCTCCAGCCGGGATTTGTTTTCAGTCCGTGCAAGCGGCGGGCAGGTAAGGGTGGTATACTCCCCGCTCGATGCTGTTCGATTGGCGCGGCAGAACCCTGATAAGCAAATTGTCTTTTTTGCCATCGGATTTGAAACGACTGCCCCCGCCAATGCAGCCAGCGTTCTCCAGGCAGAGGCACTGGGGTTGACCAATTATTCGATCCTGGTTTCCCATGTTCGTGTCCCCCCTGCCATGCATGCCATTCTTGGTTCGCCCCAATCCCGGGTCCAGGGTTTTCTGGCAGCCGGTCATGTCTGCGCGGTGATGGGATATTGGGAATACCCCCCCATTGCGGAAAAATACCATGTTCCCATTGTTGTGACAGGTTTTGAACCCGTGGATCTTCTGCGCGGCATCCTGATGACTGTCAAGCAACTGGAAGCCGGTACAAGTGAGGTGGAAAATGCATATCCCCGTCTGGTCACCCGGGAAGGAAACCCTGCCGCTATCCCGGGAAGCGGCTGGAAGCTTAATCACGCCTATGCGCAGTATGATGCCGAAAACAAGTTTGATGTCGCTTCCATTCAGACCCGGGAATCTGAAATATGCATTGCAGGTGATATTCTGCAGGGCTTAAAAAAGCCGCTTGACTGCCAGGCTTTTGGAAACCAATGCACCCCTCAAAATCCACTGGGTGCCCCCATGGTATCCTCCGAAGGAGCCTGCTCTGCCTATTTTCGCTTTCACCACCCGATGGAGACATCCTGATGACAATTTCCCCCTTGCCGCCCATGGAAGGTCCGGTCTGTCCACTACCCCTCCACCACGATCAAACTGTCGTCATGGGTCATGGCAGCGGAGGTCGGATGACGCATGAGTTAATCCAAAACACATTCCTGCCGCATCTATCCAGTCCATGGAATACAGGGAATGATTTTGCCGCCCTTACCCTTTCCCAAGAATCCAATGTCCCTGCAGTGTTGATTGTCTCAACGGATTCACACATTGTCAGCCCGTTATTCTTCCCCGGAGGAGACATTGGACGGCTGGCAGTCTGTGGAACAGTCAATGACATCAGCATGTCTGGTGCCACTCCATTGTATTTGACTGCTGGATTTATCCTGGAAGAAGGACTGCCAATATCCATGCTGGAGAAAATCCTTGCATCCATGAAAATCGCCGCCAATGAGGCGGGTATCCAGGTTGTTGCAGGAGATACAAAGGTGGTTGAAAAAGGTAAAGGGGATGGAATATTTATCACAACCACCGGGGTCGGTCTAAAGGATCCCCGGTATCATCCTGCGGGGCAATCTGCTGTGCCGGGTGACGTGGTCCTGATCTCCGGCGCGCTTGGAGATCACGCGATGGCAGTTCTTTCCGCCCGGGGCGATCTGGGATTTGAAACCAATATTCAATCTGATGTGGCTCCACTTAATTCCATGATACACGAATTGTTATCAGTCGCCCCGCACACCCACGTCCTGCGGGATCCCACCCGGGGAGGTCTGGCAACATCGCTCAACGAAATTGCAGCGCAGAGCAAAGTCAATATCACCATTTTCGAAAAGGACATCCCTGTCCATACTCCTGTTCAGGCGGTTTGTGAAATGCTTGGTTTCGATCCGCTCTACGCTGCCAACGAAGGGAAACTGATCGTGATTGTCCCCCCGGATGAAGCAGATGCTGCTCTGGCATCACTCCGTTCCCACCCATATGGCAGGGAAGCCCGAATGATCGGGGAAGTCCTTCCCAATCCCAAAAACAGGGTCCTTCTTAAAACCAGGATTGGGAGCAGTCGCATTTTGGACATGCTTGCCGGTGAAATGCTCCCACGCATCTGCTGATGAAATTCTGGTATACTTCAGCCACCAAATCCTAAAACTCCAGAGGTTCTGATGAAAATCAACTACCGGGAAACAACCAATGATCTCCAGACCAGGATTGACATTCATAACCAGTTCGGTGGTCGGAATATCGATGAATGGATGCTGGATGTATTGAAGCTTCAGAAGGGAATCCGCATCCTGGACGTTGGCTGTGGAGCTGGTAAACAACTGCTCTCGTTTTACAATTACCTGGAAGGCGATGCGAAAATTCTGGGGGGGGATGTCAATACTGAACTGCTGGAACAGGCGCGCCAGGAAATTGCCAAACGAAATGCCAGCATCCAGGTGATGGAGTTGAACTTCAATCAACCATTCCCATTGGACGAAAACCAGTTCGACCTGGTGTCCTGTTGTTTTGCCATCTATTATGCTGAAGATATTCCCTTTACCATCCATCAGATGCACAGGGTAATTCGTCCCGGCGGCAGACTCTTCACCACCGGTCCCATGCCCCAGAACAAGCAACTCTTCTACGATATCATCCGGGAAGCCACAGGCAAGGAAATTCCTCCCATGCCGGGTTCCTCCCGCTATTCCACCGGTATTCTTTCCGCTGTCCAGGAAACATTTTCATCGGTGGAACTCCACATCTTTGAAAATCCGCTAACCTTCACATCTGTAGATCCTTTCGTCAGTTACACCCGCGCCTCCCTTTCAGAAGATCGCAAATTATGGTCCAGTTTCTTCCAAAACAAGGATGATTTTGAGAAAATCATGACCCGCATTTCAGAGGTGGCAACCCGGCGGATGCAGGCGGAAGGTAAACTGGTCATGACCAAAGT